>NZ_LT627735.1:2677500-2977500 GCF_900101765.1 Nonlabens sp. Hel1_33_55 | reverse complement strand
GTTTGTAATATCATCACCGTAAATTAATATAGTTTCAGCAATAATATTATCCTCAGAGATCAACCCATCGATATCATCAGTATTACTACATCGAACGGTTGTAAAAGCATTACCAACAAATAATACTAGCAGTAAAACTAATTCTAAACTTTTCATGTAATTAAAGATTAAAGGCAAATACAAGATGTAAAGTAATCGATTACAATTAGATAAACCATATTTAAATCAACTTTTAAAAGAGTAGGAACACATTTTTTGCGACCATAGGAAACAATTCAATTCAACGTTTTGTTTTGTATTTTTACTTTCCACTTTCAACCGTTAAATGAAGAAAAAAACGACTATTTACGATATTGCAGCTAAACTAAATTTGACCGCTGCTACTGTATCTCGAGCGCTAAATAACAATGAGAAAATCAGTAAGAATACTCGTAAGCTCGTTAAACAGACAGCGCTTGAAATGAATTATGAGCAAAACACTCTTGCCCGCGCTCTTAAAAGTGGTAAAAGCTTCAACGTTGGCGTAGTGGTACCTAGAATGGATAGTAATTTTTTCGCATCTGTAATTAGAGGTATCGAGGAAGAACTCTACCCTAAGGGATACCATGTTATTGTTTGCCAAACTCACGATCAGGAAAACCTAGAAACAGGAAACATCAATTCATTATTAAATGCGCAGGTTGATGGTATTCTAATTTCCATCAGTAAGTCAAACGACAACACCAATGTTTTTGACAGTTTATTAGAGAAACAGGTGCCATTGATATTTTTTGACAGAAAAAGGGATATGGAAGGAATTAGCTCAGTGACTATTGATGATTATCAAGGTGCATATTCTGCAGTTAAACATCTCATTGATCAAGGTTGTAAACGAATAGCCCACTTATCCAATGATCGTACATTAGAGATTTTCAGAGATCGTTATAGAGGTTACAAACAAGCCTTAATAGATCACGGATTTGAGTTTGATGAGAACCTAGTTGTTGAGTGTGCAAGTAAGATTGAGGAAGGTAGAAGAATAACCAAGCAATTTTTGGAAATGGATCAGCGACCAGATGCTATTTTCTCTTCTAGTGACTTCACCGCATTAGGTGCTATTCAAGAAATCAAAGCTCATGGTCTAAATATCCCACAAGACGTTTGCGTGGTTGGATTTAGTAATGAACCATTTACTCGTTTTATGGATCTTTCTATATCAACTATAGATCAATCACCAATTGAAATGGGACGACTGACAGCTAAAACTTTTTTAGAAGAGGTTAAAAGCAAGAAAAAGATTAAGAATCAGCAGACTATTATTCTTGAGCCAGAGCTTATTATAAGAAAATCTTCATCTCGATAATCCTATAAGGAGACACCACGCTTCCATGGTATAAAATCATTTTGGTTCAAAAGATTTGCCTTTGATGGTTTATTACCTGATGCAATTTGGATAATGATTTCAAGAGTCTCCTCAGCCATTTCCTCAATGGTTTTTTCTCCTGTAATAACACCTCCAGTATCAATGTCTATGATATCACTCATTCTACGAGCTAGATCAGAATTTGATGAAACTTTTACGATTGGTGCAATGGGATTTCCTGTTGGAGTTCCCAGACCTGTTGTAAATAAAACAATATTTGCACCTGATCCAACCATGGCTGTCGTGCTTTCCACATCATTTCCAGGAGTACACAATAGATTCAATCCACGTTTCGTAACATATTCTCCATAATCCAGTACATCAACTACTGGTGAAGTGCCACCTTTTTTTGCTGCGCCAGCAGATTTCATAGCATCTGTAATCAATCCATCTTTAATGTTACCCGGCGACGGATTCATATCGAAACCAGATCCAGCATCTACAACTGACTTTTCAAAAGCTTTCATAAGTTCCAAAAATCGATCTGCAGATTCGTGCGATTCGCAACGATTAACCAGCTCCTGCTCTACTCCACACAATTCTGGAAATTCTGAAAGAATTGCCGTACCTCCTAAAGCTACCAACATGTCCGATGTGTATCCTAAGGTAGGATTAGCAGAGATTCCTGAAAATCCATCAGAACCACCGCATTCAAGGCCTAATCGTAACTTAGATAAAGGAGCTGGTTCGCGCTTGAGTTCATTGGCTTCCTTGATGGCCTGAAAAGAACTTTTAATAATACTGTTGAGCATTTCATCTACCGTTCCCATCTTCTGTTGCTCATACATCAAAATGGGCTTTTTATTATTAGGACTTATGACACTTAAGGCATTTTGAAACACCTCAATTTGAAGATTCTGACATCCTAAGCTTAGCACGGTTGCGCCTACTACATTGGGATTATGTACATAACCAGCAAGTAATCTAGCTAAACTTTCTGAATCCTGTCGTATACCACCACATCCACCAGGATGCGTGATAAACTTAACATCAACATTCTCAAAAACTCTTTCTGGTTCATTGATATCCTCAACAGCAGCTTCACTACCATTTTGAACTAAGGATCGTAATAGATTTCTATAATTATTCTTAGGCTGTGTGAGCAGTTCTTTTTCAAACACCTCTTTTAAGGTCTCGATATTTCTATTTTCACAAAATACCAATGGAAAAAATAACCAAACATTTGCTGTACCCACTTGACCGTCTTCTCTATGGTAGCCCATAAACGTTCGATCTTTCCAACGGTCGACATTTGGCGGATTCCATCCTATAGTATCTGTTTTCTCGGTTACTTTGGCACTTTGGTGTTTGACATTATCAATAGTCAACACCGCACCTTTTGCAACGGGCAAACTAGCTTTCCCTACCAAGACTCCGTACATAAATATCTTGTCACCTTCTTCTAGGTCTACTAATGAAATTTTATGTTTAGCCTTAACATCGGTAACGGCAACAATGGCTTGATCCTCAAAAGAAATAACATCACCAGCAGAAATGTCCACTAATGCTACCGCTACATTATCCTCTGGATGAACTTTAATTAGTTTCTTTTGCATAATCTCTATAGAATAATTGACTAATACTTGTTGCTAAATTTTTCAAAACCAGTTTCAACACCGTGCTCTTCTATTTGATTCAAAGCATAGATGAGAGCTTGAGGCAGATCGCTGACGTTATTTAAATCTTGATCCCAATATTCAGTATGTGAAAGCGTTTTCCTTACCACTTCTTCTACATCATCGCTCGCCCAAGCGTCTTTTAAAAATGCCTTGACTTCATTACTATCCTTAATAGGCAGAGTTTCTCCTTTCCAGTTTCCTTTATAGAATCTAATCAAACAAGCAAATGCAAATGTCAAATGCGTAGGTAGCTTACCGTATTTCTCGACATATTCCAACAAACTTGGTAAAACACGCACTTTAAACTTTGAAATTGAATTAAGCGCGATATCTGCCAATTGATGTTTGACAAATGGATTTCTAAAACGATCCAATATCTCATCAGCAAAACTATCCAACTCTGCCTTTTCCATAGGCAGCACGTTATTGATCTCATCAAAAATAGCCTTGTTTACAAACGAACCAGTAAACGTATTGTCCACGGTTTCCTTTACCGTTGAGTTACCATAAAGAAGTGAAAACGGCACCATTGCGGTGTGAGCGCCGTTAAGTATACGCACCTTACGTGTTCTATAAGGTTGCATGTCGTCTACAATTTTTACGTCAAGATCTGTCTTATGGAAAGGCAATTTCTTTTTCAACTTTTCGCCACCTTCAATGACCCAGAGCAAAAACACTTCAGCAGACACAATTAGGTTATCCTTATATTCTAGCTGAGCATTATAATCTTCAATTTCATCCTTGGGATAACCAGGAACGATACGATCTACTAACGTACTATGAAAGGAGCAACTTTCTTCCAGCCAATTTTTAAACTGTTCGCCTAAACTCCAATCATCGCTATATTTTTGAATGATCTCTTTCAAGGTTTCAGAGTTATGATTGATCAATTCACAAGGAATAATCGTCAAGCCTTTTTCTGGATTGCCTTTAAAGTGCTGGAATCTTTTATATAACAACATTGTCAACTTTGCTGGGAAAGATGATGGCGGTTGCATTTCCATCGTATCTGTTGCCACATAAGCTATTCCAGCCTCTGTGGTGTTGGATATAATAAACTCAAGTTCTTCCTCTTTAGCGAGGCTTAAATAGTCACTAAAATTTTTATACGGATCAATGCCCTTTACAACATTAGTGATCAATTCTTGATGCTGAATTTCTTCACCTTTCTTGACTCCTTTCAAGAACAAAGTGTAAAGCCCATCTTGATCATTTAGCATGTCAACCATACCTCTATCAATGGGTTGTACCACAGCAATGCCAGCATTAAAGTCTGCCTCTTGGTTTAATTTTTGAAAGGCAAATTCGATAAAGGCTCTTAAAAAATTCCCTTCACCAAATTGAACCACCTTTATAGGCAACTTTTTACCCGCATCAACATTGGATCTGTTGAGCTCTTTCTTTTTTAATGTTTCAATCATAACAAGAAGAGTTAATAGTTGAACTGTTTATAGCAATAACCGCCGTCATGGAAATGCAACAATTCATTCAAAATTTATATTCATTCACAGGTCTAACCCTTGAAATCAAAGTATTCATTCGCATTGTGGTAACAAATATCTGCCACCATTTTACCCACAAGATCCATATCATGAGGCAATTCACCTCGCTTCATCTCTTCACCTAGCAGGTTACAAAGTACACGTCTAAAATATTCATGCCTTGGAAATGATAGAAAGCTTCTAGAATCTGTTAGCATTCCTATGAAACAACTGATCAATCCCATATTGGAAAGCGCATTCATTTGTTTGATCATTCCATCTTTTTGATCAAGGAACCACCAACCAGAACCGAATTGCACCTTACCCTTGACACTACCATCATTGAAATTCCCAATCATAGTCGCGATGACCTCATTGTCAGCTGGGTTGAGGTTGTAAATAATTGTTTTAGTCAATTTATTGACGCTGTCCAGTCTGTTCAAAAGTGAGGACAGCTGTTGAGCCTGTGAGTAATCGCCTATGGAGTCCCAACCTGTATCAGGACCCAGCAATTCATGCATTCTCTTATTGTTGTTGCGCAGTGCTCCTAAGTGAAATTGCTGTACCCAGCCATAACTGTGATAGGTCTCACATAAGAAAATCAACAAAGCGCTCTCAAACTTGAGTCGCTCTTCATTAGACACGTCCTTAGCAGAACGTCTCTTTTCAAATATAGATTTCACCTCAGCCTCTGAAAATGATACGGATGAAATTTGGTTCAATCCATGATCACAAAGTCGGCATCCATTCTCGTGAAAATACTTTATTCTTGATTCAAGCGCTGCACATAAGTCACCATAAGTTGAAATCTCAGTATCTGCAGCGGCTGCTAGAGAATCGATATAGGCATTATAACCATCATTTGCGATCATGATTGCCTTATCTGGTCTAAAAGCTGTGCTGACGGTCACCTGATAATTACTTTTACTTAATTGCTGGTGATATTCAAGGTTATCGATAGGATCCTCTGTAGTACAAACGACCTTTGCATTTGCCTTGGTCAATAGATTTCTACAACTGTACTCTTTGGAACTTAACTTTTCTTGAGTATTGTTCCAGATAGCTTCTGCTGTGTTTTCATTAAGCAGTTCATAGGTGTCAAAATAACGAGCCAGCTCTAGGTGCGTCCAGTGGTACAAAGGGTTCCGCAAGGTGTAAGGGACCGTTTTTGCCCACTTCATGAACTTATCTTTATCAGTGGCAGCGCCGGTAATGAAATTCTCGTCGATTCCCAGTGTGCGCATTGCGCGCCATTTATAATGGTCGCCATCGATCCAGACTTTAGTTACATTGCCAAAAACATGGTCCTCTGCAATCAATTTAGGTGACAAATGATTGTGATAATCTATGATGGGTTGATCCTTTGCATAGGTGTGATAAAGCTCTTCAGAAAAAGAGTTTTCTAGCAGGAAGTTGTCGTTGATAAATTTCTTACTCATTCGGTTTGTTCTTTATTAAGGGCTGGCGATTCATGCTGCGCTGCATCTCCATACGACCGTCATAATTTCATCCAATATAACTATTAGAATTCTACAACAATTAGGTCTTAACCTTAATAAGGTAATTAATTGTTGTAATCGATTACACAAATGTATTCATATTTTACATAACGTTAAAATTTCTTTACATTCATTTCAGCGGTTTCAGTGAAATGTTTAGGGTCTATATAATTCTTGATTATCGCACATGTTTAATCAGAGAATATTCTTTAACGAGATTTCTTCACCAGTGACACCTATTCCAAGTATTTGCAATACCTACGGCTCTAGTATAAGATATTTGCTGGTATCGATGATGTAAGAAAAATGTTCCGCTTTCGCGAAAGCGAACTCATCAACCATCCTATCGATAAACAACAGTTTACACCTAACTTCCATCTTCATTTCAACCTTACTTGATACGTTTTAACAATCATATAGGAAGTAGCATTCCATTGCAGCCTAAGGTTTATCTACTTTTAAAATAAAAACCTATGCCAGAATTACCGGAAGTTCAAGGTTACAAAGTTTATATAGACAGCACGATTTTGCACAAGAAAATCACCTTGATGGATTGCCGGGATAAAAAGTTGCTCAAGCAACCTTTTGGCGATTTTGAGAAACACCTACTAGGCGAGCAATTGACGGGAACACAGCGTATAGGGAAATATCTGTTTGTGGAAACGACTGGTGATAAAGTGCTGGTGATGCATTTTGGGATGACCGGCAGGCCTACGTATTATAAAGAAGCAGATGACCGACCAAAATTTGGCCATATTGTTCTCACTTTTGAAAACGATTTCCATTTTGCGTTTGAAAACAAACGGAAATTCGGTTGGTGGAATCTTATCGATTCCATCGCAGACTACAAAGAAGAGCACGGGTTGAGCGACGATGCAAGAGATCTGAAGTTTGAGGAATTCAAAAAGTCATTGAGCTCACGCAAAACGGACATCAAAAAAGTCTTGCTTGACCAAAGCGTCGCCGCAGGTGTGGGAAACTGGATGGCTGACGAAATTCTATATCAGGCAAAAATACATCCTGAAAAAAAGATAGAAAACATGACTGAAGAAGACATTAAAAATGTTTTTGACGCCATGAAAAAAGTAATTGAAGTCGCCATAGAAAACGATGCGCATTACGACAGTTTTCCAGAAGATTTTCTGATGCACTTTAGAGAAAAGGATGGCACTTGTTTCCACACAGGCGGCAAAATTGAGAAAATCAAAGTTGGCGGTCGCGCTACCTATTTCTCACCGCAATGGCAAGAGAAATAGTTTGGTCTCATGAATTATACTTCTTTGAAAATTAGAGAACTAACTTCTATCTTTTCAAGGTCACTGTATAATTTTGTAGACCATATAAATATTTACAAATCAAAATCTACTCCTCAGTATCTGTACTATAGTGCTGATCATTTTCCTTCTTCAAAGATTTTGTCAACTCGTCGATAGATTCATCATCTTTCTTGATATGAGAAGGTTTCTCATTCATATGCGTCCCGTCTGATTTTGGATTTTTAGTGCTCATAACTTCTGATTTACTCTAAAATATTTCAAATCAGCGCATTCCAGGGCGACTTTATTAGTATTTAACAATGAACCATTAAATTATTACTAAGATTTTCAATTGTTGGTAAGGTTCTTCACTTCCTGAATTTATTCTTAAATGTCACTCAACTCCATCCATTGTGACCTTACTTTGCCTCGTGAATTTTAGTGGAGATATAGGTATTATAGGACTTGGCGCCAGAGGATTATTTGTGCTGGAGCAATTGTATAGTTCGCTTTCGCGAAAGCGAGATTCACAGAAAATCCACACCTGCATATTTGAGACTACAGAATCCTATGGAACCGGCAGGGCTTGGGATCCTGAACAGGCGCAGGTTACGATCAGCAACATTTCTGACCGGGCACTGGACACCTTGCATGAACGGTTGCCCTTTGAATATCGAGGTGCAACTATACCTGCCTATCCCAGTTACCATCAATGGTTGAAGCAAGAGTTTGACCTAGAGATCGTACCGTCCAAAGATTCATATTCTACGAGGCAGCGTTTAGGGGGCTATCTCAATGAGCGAGGCACTTCCATCGTTTTGCCTTTGCAAAATTTAGGAGTTGTCACCATTAAAAGCGAGGAAGTTCTAGAACTAAATAAGCATGCCGAAGAGTTGGTTTTGAAGACCGACAAAAATGAATATGCGTTCAAGAATGTGGTGCTGGCGCTAGGACATCTTTCCACCAGACCTGATTCACTGAGGAAAGACTTGATGGATCATGCAGAAAGATTTGATCTAAACTACTGCAAAAACCCATACAGCTCTAAAGCAAAAACATTGCTGCAAAACAGCGAAAACGTGATCATCAAAGGTTTCGGGTTGACAATGATTGACTTGATGCATATTGCTATTGAAAAATCTGTTGGATCGTTTGAAACCAAACCTGATTCGGTTTTTCTGGAATATGTAGGTGATCATGATACGGTTTTGATTCCGTACTCTCTAGATGGTTTACCTATGGTACCTAAACCTATTGGTAAGAAGCTGGATGATGTGTTTGAAACGGTATCGCTCGGTAGAGATCAAATGATAGCCGATCTAAAAAAGGACATTCAGGAAGGAAATATTGATAGTATCGATCAAATATTGAAACCCATTGCCACACTTATTTGCAAGGCTTATCAACGATTTGAGGAAAAATACAGCAATGCCGATTTAACGGCAGACGCTGCCGAAAATTTGATTGTCGAGTGGTTGAAATATCAGAAAGTTTCTAATCCTCATATTATTGACGTTCAAATGAATGCCTATGAGTATTTGAAAATCGCCTGCGAGATGGCAAACGGTTTGAGACCATTTTCACTGGATTATACCATAGGCCAAATCTGGCGCGAGCTGCAGATTGATATGTACTATCTCTACACCTATGATTTGTTACCTAAAAGTGTAGTATCAGAATTCAGCAGGATTGAGGATCAAACGAAGCGGTACAGCTTTGGACCTCCATTGCGCAGTATGATGGAAATGCTGGCGCTGGTAGAAGCTGGAGTGATCAATCTTGATTTTGTAAAACTTCCAGAAATAACGGTGGACAGTTACGGATATCACTTGAGCAAGAACGGTAACCGCATTACATCCTTGAATTTTATTGATAGCGTACTGGATAAACCCAATTATGACATTATGATCGATCCACTAATGGAATCGCTCACCCAGCATCAACTGGTTGAAGCTTTTGATGATCATATGGGAATTCACGTAGACGCTCAAGGATCTCACGTCGTGGATTCACAAACCATTGATGGATTGTATTCCATTGGGCGCAACTGCAAGGGATCTCTTTTTGGAACCGATTCTATTATCGATTGTTTTAGTGAAGATGTAACTCAATCGATGATTCAGAGCATCATCGCTGATCTTTAGATCCATCAAACCTCCGCAATCTGATGGGTCCTTTTGCTATTGTAGCGAGCTCATCAATTACATTCCCTTTTTGCATTATCACCAGTAACTCATTCTCAACCATTTGGTCTGCAACAATCCTGACGTTGTCCATTTGGTCTCGCCAATCCTCATGAAATAAATTTCTGGCAACTTCTGAAGGACAATAGGTACTTTCCAGACCTCGCAGGTCTGCCAGCCGTTGGTGTTCTTCCTTGATTTGTTGTTCTATTTCTTTTGTCATTGTTCGCTATAGCAACTCATGCTTAACTGTTTCTCGTTTTAAGAAAAATCCATTCCCAAAGAAAGATCAATCTGATTGGGCGTTGCAATATCTCTGGACTTGAACACATTATAGGGATTGATTAACTGCTCGATAAGCGTTGATGGCAGCTCTTCCAAAAAGTACTTTGAGGAGGAAGCCGTTCCCTGAGAATTATTAACCGTATTGATGGAATTGGTATCTCTAGTGATAAACAATTCGTTTTTGGCTCTGGTAAGTGCCACATAAAGCACTCTGCGATCTTCTTCAATTTTTTCTTCAGAATCTAGATTCCAAGCGCTGGGATATACCTTGGGCGATACATTCATTACATAGCAAACGTCAGCTTCCAGACCTTTAGCAGAATGTACCGTAGAAATCACCACGTGATCCTTGATCTCGCTATCATTGATCTGTGAACCTTCCAGTACGGGTTCGCCATTCATTTCCTTTGCATTTTGCAAAATTCCTTCAGAGATCATCTGACCTATGGAAGCATAATTATCACCCAGCATTTCCAGTACGGGAAAATCAGATTTTCTTTTCTCTTCCCAATCCTTCCGATACTTGAAAGCAAGTGTCATTTCCATTCGAGCATAGGTTTCCTGCAAGGCCTGCTTGACGTTACCTGAGTTTTCTAAAATGACGTTATAGACATCGGCGATTTTTTCTCCTTCTTGTCCGCCTATCGCGTCCTTCAGATTTTTAGCACATTCCAGCGGGTCTTGAAACTCTGCGATTTTAGAGAGGAATTTTCCAGCCTTGATCTCGCCTATTCCATCCCAAAATGTCAAGAACCGCATCCAACCTATCTGGTCAAATACATTGTTCACAACCCGCAATGCAGCAATGACATCCTTGATATGCGCTGCTTCCATAAACTTGCGCCCGCCATAAGTCACATAGGGAATCTTTTTCTGGATGAAAACCGCTTGCAACGCTTTTGTATAATAGGTAGATTTTGATAAAATCAAGTGATCAGAAAACAGCTTGTTACGCTCCGTAAAATTCTCGAGAATATTTTCTGCTATGAAGTTGGCCTCTTCATATTGACTGGCAACGTTAAGGAGTTTTGGCTTCACGCCAGAACCTCTAGAGGATTCCAACTTTTTTTTGTAATCCAATGGAGATTCTGCGATGAGCCAATTAGACACATCAAGAATCTCTTGTGTGGATCTGTAATTCTTGTCGAGGATTAAAATTTCAGAATCAGGCACACGTTCCTGAAAAAGATGAACATTCCTATAATCTGCACCTCTGAAGGAATATATAGATTGCGCATCGTCACCCACGCAATAAAAATTGGCAATATCAAGAAAGGGTTCCAGTAATTGCCATTGCAGCGGATTGGTATCCTGAAACTCATCAATCAGCAAGTGCTTGACCTCGTGGGAAAGAATTTCGCGAGCTTCTTCATCACTCTTCAGCCTGTTGGCAACTACCAATAATAAATCATCATAATCAATGTAGCGGCCTTCACCTTTTTTGGTTTGGTAAGCTTGAAGCAAACTAGCCACTCGTGGCCGAATGATATCGATCTCATCATTCGTATCGTCGTCATTTTTGCCTTTATAAACCTTTTCCCTGATGGAAGTGGTGAGATTCTGTCGGGTATTTCTACCGTAAGAATAAATGTCCAACAGCTGCTGTGGCTTGATGCGGATGCCTTTATATTCAATGGTCTGATCACCACACACCATCTTCATCACACTCAATTGATCGTCCGGATCAATGACCGTATAACTCGCCGCACCGAACAGATTAGGGAAACGCACGATCAATTGATTGCACCATGAATGAAAGGTAGAACCGTTCAAACTGCGCGCCTGATTGTCTGTAAGAGTAGCCTTCACACGTTCCACGATCTCGCTAGCGGCCCTTTTTGTAAAAGTTAGAATTTGGATTTTTTCTGGAGCGACGCCTTCCTCGATAAGATGAGCGGCGCGACCCACGATACATCTTGTTTTTCCCGTTCCAGCACCTGCCAAAACCAATAAATGCTTACCGTCAAACTCCACGGCTTTCTTCTGCTTCTCGTTAAGTATTTGAGTATTCAACTTTTTAGGGTAAAGATACTTCAAATCGATCAATTAGGAATAATTCCTACATAAACAATGGAAATATTCCATATTTTTGACGTATGATTTCAGTGTTTGTACAGTCCATTCCTGCCACCTCCAGAAAGGAGTTCCCGTTTAGAATTACTATACTTGACGACAGTAATGGCTCGACTACTTCGTATCTATTTAGGCCAGATTGTGCACTTCCCAAAAGGCTGGCGCAGCAATTGCAGCTGGACCGTATGGAGATCTTGAATGCACCACCATTTTGTGATGTTGCAGAGGATCTTATCGAGGCATTTGAGGATCAAAACTTGCGATTTTTCAACGCACAGCAATTCTTATTGATCAAAGGATTGTTCAGAACCATTGGTTTCAACTTTTCCGTGGCCGCTCGTTATTATTTCTCTAGGAGCAAAAAAGATGTGGAATTGCAGGAAGATTTTTTGAGCACGCTTTCGCGAAAGCGGAATCCCTCAAGCACTGATTTTCCCAGTGAACTTCTAGAATTACTTTCCAACCACAGTACACTGGCCGCGGAATTTAATAAGGATCCAAGACACGAATTTGATGGTGCCAACTCCTTGATAAAGGATGTGAAAAATGCGGCAGGCGTGTATTTTTTCTATGATAAAAATGGGGATGTAATCTATGTGGGTAAGGCCAAAAATTTGAGGAAGCGGCTGCAAAGTCATTTTTCCAAAAAGGAAACTAAGGCGACAATTGATTATGATCAGGTGGCAGAAATCACGGTGGAATACACGGGAAATGACGTGGTTGCTCAACTGGTAGAATCGGAAAATATCAAGCGATTGCGGCCGGTTTTTAATTCCCAGCAGGTGAATGATGCAGCGCCATACATCATCAATATAGGTAGCACGGCCAGCGGGATTTCAAAAGCAAGCATCGTCAGGAAGGACTATACGGACAATTTACCGGAGCGGTATTTCAATAGGGAATCTGTCAAAAAAGCGCTGGAGGATTTTTGCACCAGCAACGATTTATGCCGCAAGAATTGTGGTCTTGAAAAAATCAAGGGACCGTGTACGAGAAGCCGAGTGAGAAAGTTGCCTTGCGTATGCGCTGGCGATATTGAAATTGAAATCTATAATAAGAAATTTGCTTTTGCGCTGGACCAATGGAGTCAGATCAAAACACGGCATTTCTACAAACTTGCAGGTAGATCTGAAAATGAAGATGCGTTTGTATATCTGCTGAATGGTATTTATCAGGGCTATGGATTTATTGATCGTGAGGATTCCATACGCAATGAGAATGACGTGTTGAGCAGGATGAAGATTAAGCCCAATAATTATGATACGAATAGGATCGTTTCCAAACTCTTGAAAAACGATATCCCTATGGATATGTAGGTTTTCCTATCGTGAGCAATTCCTGCCATTGTGTGGTATATCTGGGACTGCGGTGTTCCTTGATCAATGCCCATTCCTTCTCGCGATTTCCCACAGTAGCGACCTTAACCTTGTTCTTGCCGTATTTATCGTTCAGTGCGTCGATTACTTGGGTGATTTCTTTGCTTTCGTTCTTGTGTTTCTCATCAAATAAGCTGGTCTGTATTTGATTATCAGGAACTATCTGGAGCAGATTCACACTTACCTTTTTATAACGGTAACCTTCTTTGAAAATCTGCTGGAGTCCATTGAGTGCTTCCTTATTCAATCTCAACGTGCTGTTTGTAGGACTATCCAACTGGATGCTGATCTTATTCCTGTACTGCTTATCGTGCTGGCTGAAGTTATTGGTCTGCAATCCTACCTCAATCATCGTAGCAGAACTGTTTTGCTGCCTGAGCAGGTCTGCAACCTCAGCCACGTAATAACTGCAGGCCTCTGCAATGAGGCTGTAGTCAGTCAACATAAAACCAAAGGATTTTGCGGTACCTATGCCTTGTTTGGCATCTGGTTCATCCACCAGTTCCAGACACGGTATGTTGTTGAGTTCGCGCCACAACCGCTCGCCTATCACAGTCATTTCCTTGCGCACCCAACCGACTGGCATCTGTGCAAAGTCCAGTGCCGTAATGATATTTTTATCTTGAAGTCTAATAGCGTGTTTTTTACCAACGCCCCAAATGTCTTTTACTTTTAAACTACTGAGAAGGTGCGTTCGTTTTTCCTCTGTATCGACCACGTAGACGTCTTTGTTTTCTGGTAGTTTCTTAGCGAATTTGTTGGCGAGTTTGGCGAGTGATTTAGTTTTGGCAATTCCTACGCCTACGGGAATGCCCGTATTTTGCTCTACGGTGGATTTGATTCTCCTGCCGTAATTATTAAAATCCTTGTGCGGATAATGCGACAGGTCCACAAAACTCTCGTCGATGCTGTATTCTTCAATCAGTGGAGAGAATAATTTGAGCGTGTCCATTACTCTTCTGGACATATCGCTGTAGAGTGTATAGTTGGAAGAAAAGTAAGCGACATTGTTCTGATCCAGCAGTTTTTTAATCTTGAAAATAGGCTGAAACATAGGGATTTCTGCGAGTGCTTTGGCTTGTTTGTTTGCCGCAATGACACAACCATCATTATTGCTCAACACTATCACCGGTCGATTCTTCAAATCTGGCCGAAATACCTGCTCACAAGAAGCATAAAAACTATTGCAGTCCACCAACGCAATCATACCACCGACTTTATGATATACGTAATCACGCCCCAAACCGTCATCTCTGACAGTTCCATCGTTTTCATTCTCAAGATCTGGAAACTATCTTCTTGAATAACAATCGCCAGCTGGTTCGCCTGAGGATTCAAGGACTTATCTACAATAAGCACATCATCTTTATGGATATCAAATTCTGCAAAGGATTCATCAACCACTCTGATGTAAAAAGTAGCCTCGCTATTATTGACCAACACGCTATTCAAATCGATCCTGGGCTCGTTGTAATGCGTCGCTGGACTGGAGAATCCAGTTTGCCTAGGCCGCTCCACGCGATGATTATCGGCAGGTTTTTGAATCCGATTGATGTTATTAGCTTTCATTATTGCAATTTAATAAGAGTATTCATCAGCAACTTTCAGAATTTGCTGAAATTGAAAAAGATCCTGTAAGTCGAACTTATAGGATCTTAGTCTTTTACATATTGTTCGTATTACTATATGCCTTTGTTATTTAGCATTAATCATCCAAGTGATGTCAAACTGGTCAGTACATCTACCGTAGTAATCGCCCCAGCTGGATTCATACATATTTTCGTTTTTGGTACCACCTTTAGAAAGTGCATCAAATAATTTGTCTGCTTCCTCACGGCTATCCAAATCGATGCTCATGCAGGTTGTGTTTCCTTTATTGAGTACGGTATCTGGAGATACATCGTAGCCCATGAAGTGAAATCCAGATCCCTTCAATTCAATGTGCTGGATCTTGTCGCGGTAATTTTCTGGAATGTCGGTTGATTTTCCTTCCCAAGTTTCTTTGTTGTGAGTCTGCCCTCCAAAAAGATTTTGATAAAAGCTAAACGCCTGCATGCAATTCCCTCTAAAGGATAAATAAGGTTGAATTTTCATAGTTGTTTTAGTTAGTAATTAAAGTAAGTGTTAGTGATCGGGATTCTTATGCGCTTTCTTTCTTAGAAGTTTTAGACTTAATGTAGTCGTAAGCATAGTAAGCCATCTGGATCACGGTAATAATTCGGAATATCTTTTTCATCTTTTCTTTTAAAGATATAAGGATGTTTCCTACATAAAAACTTAGATTCTGTTAATTGGTAAAACTTAAGGAATTGTTGGGGCTGCGAATAATGATGTAATTGCCGTGCTCTTTGAATTATCATCTTGCTCATTATCAAAGCTCTTATCTAATAAACCAGATATCATTGATTTATAGATTTAAAGAAAACCAACAGCAGCTGTTTTAATCATATTTAAAGTTTCAGTTCTAAAAAATTAGGACTGGAATTTTGAAAACTTATCAATTACAACTGTATCAAGAAAAGCAACATGGAATTTATTAACTGAGGTTTGAATTAGCGATGTGGAAGGTTTTAGAAATTTTATTTCTAAACGTAATGGTTGTATTTATAAAAAATGGGTGCAACCTTTCAAGATTGAAGTTTGACGTCACTTTACTGCGATCACTTCAAGACACATCTGCTGATGTGAACACTAACAACAATCATCTAAATAGTTATTAGGTCAGAACTGATGTTCACTCTACCGCACTCCTACATTTAGTTCGTATGAACTGTTTGTCTAATTCAAACGTCTTTACATATCCAATGGGCAAGTTGTTCGTGGTAAGATGACATTCAAAACTCATAAGCGAGCCATTTTCAACAGAGTCGTAATCCACGGCAGGTAATGGCGAGGCGCTGCAATTGATAGGTCTGGAAAAATCTTCCAGATTGTTATTGGCAATATTTGTCAGCTTCTTTTTAATGAATTGAATTTCCTTAGGTGATAAGTTTTCGCTCAATACGTCATCTCCAATGCGTAAAAGTTCTCTACCTATTACTTGACCATTTCTTCTAATGGAATCTGTTAAAGAGAATTGGTTTCTAAAAAAAGTATTGATTGTAGCTATCTTGACAAAACGATCATCCTTTTCAAGATCTAACGACTGATAGGTATTCATATCTACTGTTGATTCTTTTTGATCGCTACCGCTTTTCTTGATGATTGCGGTGGTTTTATTGAACCATATTTCGTGCTGCTGGTATTCGTATCCTTCCAACAGCTCACCATTAGCAGATTCATCAGTCACGCATCTAGTGTACATCTTTGAAGCTACCGCCAGATAATGAAAACCATTACTTTCTACATAAAGCGGCACTTTGTATTTTTCTTTTAAACTCCATTCTCCTTGAAGTCTGTAACATGGGTAGTCACAATTTTCAGGCAGCTCACTCAACTTCGTATAAGGGTTGACAAAATCAGTTTCAAAAGCCCATTGGAGTGTATAATCTTTAGGGAATTCTAAAGACTCCTCTTCATCTTTATTTAGTATGAAAAAAATGGCACTTATCAGCAAAACACTAGTTACTAGAGCAAAGGGCATCCATAGCGTCGTGAACCTATTAGAATCTTTTGGATTGATATTCTTAGCACTATTTTCTAAGTCCCTGATGTAAAGAATGCGATTGACATTTTGCAAGGTCCTTTGATACTCATTCGTTGTTGCAGTACCATTAATAAGGCGAGAAAATTGAGAATCACTATAACCTAAATCTCTTGCGATTTTTGAGTTGGGACTATTCTTGAAGCGCTTTTTATCTGCATCAAAACTTCCATAAAGCGTTTCTAGCTTACTGGTGATCTCTTCATAATACTCCTTCATTTTCATTCTAATTGGGGTAAATAGTTATATATCGAAATTATGAATATCATAATAAGAATCAATAAAATTTGATAAAATTCAATAAAATTCCTTGAAACATAAAGATTAATGAAATAATCACATAAAATTGTTCACTATCTCAAATATTCTTGCAAAGATTAAGAATATGATAATTGAATGATTATGTTATTCATTTAAAGATAGTCTTCCATCACATTAACATAATACCTTAACGATGATCAAAGACGTTCAAAAAATTTCTGGAAATAAAAGCCCCAATAGAAAGGAACCCAAAAAATGGAAAAACCTTTCCCTATTATTAGGACCACTGGTCTTTATCATTCTCCACTTTTTTATTGAGGCACCAGAAGGTATGTCACCAGAAGCCTTTAGTGTATTGGCAGTTGCTATATGGATGGCGATCTGGTGGATTTCTGAAGCAGTTCCTATTGCGGTCACCGCTCTATTACCCATCATATTATTCCCGCTTACCGGTGCGATGGATCTTAAACTAACCACACCTTCATATGGACATAAGTATGTCTTTCTTTATATAGGTGGTTTCATTCTAGCGCTCGCGATTGAACGGTGGAACCTCCATAAACGTATTGCTCTGAACATACTCAACCTGGTAGGATCCAAAATAAAGTATATCATACTGGGATTCATGTTAGCCACGGCTTTCCTATCCATGTGGATCTCAAACACGGCCACGGCCGTGATGATGCTTCCCATAGGAACCGCCATTATTACCCAAATTAAAATTAACATCAGCAAAAAGAAATCCAAGAGAATAGGCAAGGCGCTGATGCTTTCCATTGCCTACAGCGCGTCCATTGGAGGTTTTGCTTCCTTGATAGGAACACCGCCTAATCTGGTTCTAGCTGGAGTTGTTGAAGAACTTTACGGAATCAAAATAAGCTTTGTAGACTGGATGATGTTCGCACTACCTGTTTCATTGATATTGCTTTGCATAACATGGATTTACTTAACTAAGTACGCCTTTAAACTAAACGAAGCCGTTTTCCCTGGAGGTCATGCTCAAATCAAATTAATGCTAGGTGAATTGGGCAAAATGAAATATGAAGAGAAGGCAGTTTCCTGGGTGTTCCTAATAACAGCAATGGCATGGATCTTCAGATCATTTATTGAACAATTCATTCCCATGATTGATGATACCATCATTGCTGTGATTGCTGCGATATCCCTGTTCATGATTTCTGCAAAGTCTCAACGTCGCAGATTGCTCAACTGGGATGAAGCCGTGCAACTTCCATGGGGAATTATCTTATTATTTGGAGGTGGTATGGCACTGGCCAGTGGTTTTACGGACACCGGTCTGGCAGAATGGATTGCCGCGCAACTAGGTTATTTAAAAGGACTGGACCTGTTTGTGCTAATGCTCATACTAGTTGCTGCCGTAAACTTATTGACAGAAGTAACTTCAAACCTTGCAACCACAGCCATGCTCCTACCAGTTCTCGCACCCATTGCCTTCTCCATGGGATTCCATCCCTATATGATTATGGTTGCCGCAACACTCGCAGCTTCCTGTGCCTTTATGCTGCCGGTGGCTACTCCACCTAATGCTGTCGTTTTTGGATCTGGATACCTCAAGGTAAAAAATATGGTGCGGGTGGGTGCCTCCCTGAATGTGGTTTCAATCATAGTAGTAACTATTATCACCTACTTCCTACTTCCCTATTTATGGGACTTTGATAAATTCCATTTTCCTCTGGAATTTCAGGAATATATGAGTCACTTAACCAAGTAAAAAAATAAGCATAGATCGGTTAAGAGCTAATCGATGAGTTTCCAACATACAATACCAATCAAAATGAATTTTAAACAATTATTTATAGCTCTAAGTATGCTAGGCGCATATGGAGTTATGGCGCAGCCTACAACTCTTAATGAGGGAAAGGAGATCACTTCAGGTCTTACCATTAGTGGTTCTGGCCAGATATGGATGCGATACAGCGATCTGAATCCAGGTTCAAGGATCAATGATAATCCGGTGGACCATGTCTATGATATCTCCATACGTAGATATCGATTGTCCTTCAAGGGTCGTGCGTCTGAAAATATCAATTTTGCGCTATTGATAGGTAACAACAACCTCAATCTCAAGAATCCCGACACACCTCCAACCATACTGGAAATGTACATGAACTATAAGTTTAGTGATAAGTTGATCATTACCGCCGGTAAAAGCGGTTGGACTGGATTGTCTCGCTATGCAGCACCTTCATCTTCAAACTCGCTGGGTCTGGATGTGAATTTTGCAGCAGGACCATTGCTCAACTTTCAGGATGACCGTTATAGAAAATACTCCATTGCGGCTCACGGTATCTCAGGGAAGTTGGATTATCGTGCCGTGATAGCAAAACCTGTCAATACAAGAAGTAATTCCGTTTTGACAGATGATGCAAAACTGGTCTACAATCCCAACTCTTTGTACACTTCTGCCTACGTGAAATACCAATTCTTAGAAAATGAACCCAGCACACCATTTAGCGCAGGGACTTTTCTAGGTACCAAAGACATCCTAAACGTTGGAGTAGGTTTTCTCAATCAAACCAAATCTGCCGCTAGCCTATCGGTTCAAAACGATACACTGACACACGCTGCTAGATCCTTTGCCATTGATGCGTTCTATGAGCAAAAACTGACCAACAATCATTCATGGACACTCTATGCGGCCTACCTCAATCATGATATAGGTCCCAATTATGTACGTAATCTGGCGGCAGACAACGTTGTGGATGCTGGACAGAGTTCTTCTTTCAACGGCGTTGGGAATGCGGTTCCTGTTAATGGAACCGGTAACATCTTTGTTTTACAGGCAGGTTATCTACAAAAACTGGAAGGTGAGGCGCCATTGATGGAGGGAATTCAGCCGTTTGTCACGGCTCAATATTTAGATCTGGACGCATTTGATGATCCCGTGATGCTTTATGAAGGCGGCATCAGTTTTTTGTTGCGCGGTCACAATTCCAAATTTGTTTTTGGATATCAGAACTGGCCCGTCATTATGAAGGACATGTCGATGAAAACCACACGCAATTCCATGGCGGTTTTGATGTATCAATTTAAGTTTAATTAAACACAAAACATCTCTTGCTGAGCGTTCCGGTTTTAAAGTTGACGCTTCAATCCATGACATCACTAATTTGAGAGCAAGGCGGACTTTGGTATATATCGCTTTCGCGAAAGCGAAAACCTCAAAAACACTTTAACTTCAATGATACTCAAAGCAATGTCGAGCTTTTGAAGAGTTGGATAAAAGAAAACCTGATTTTACAATAGCTGAACTAGAGGTAGATATTATTTATCGGGATCCTAACAAATTGAATGGATACCTTTTTAAAAAATGGTGGACTCTGTTTTTGTAGTGAATTGTTGCAAAGCCTTCATACCACGATACGAATTACCTTTTTTATTCAATAGCGGACTCCAAACGGCGATGCAATATTTTTCAGGATGTAGCGCGACGATACCACCACCAACGCCACTTTTTCCTGGAAGGCCTACCATGAAGGCAAACTCACCAGACTCGTCATAAAAACCGCAAGTTTGCATGATCGCATTGATACGGTCTGCCTTTTTGGGAGAAATAAGCTGTTCGTTATTCGTTGTTTTAAAAGAATCTTTAACTAAAAACATGAATGCTCGTGACAGATTCTCACAACTCATTTCTAGGGAGCACATGGTAAAGTAGAAATCCAGCACTTCTTCTGGATCGTTCTCGATATTATCAAAGGATTTGAGGTAATAACACAGAGCGATATTCCTGTATCCCACGGACTTTTCTGATTTTGCTACAGACATGTCGTACCCAACATTATCCTTCGAGCATATAGAATGAACAAAATCCAGAAACTCTTTTGCGGGATCTTTGAATTTGGAAACCAAAATATCGCAGATTACCAGCGCTCCGGCATTGATCAAAGGATTACGCGGTTTACCTTTATGATCTTCCAGTTGCACCAAAGAATTATACGGATTACCCGATGGTTCCACACCAACTCGCTTCCATATTGAATCACCTTCTGATTTATAAGCCAGCGTTAAAGACAATACTTTGGAAATACTTTGAATAGAAAACTTGGTTTTAGAATCTCCAGTACCATAACTTTTACCGTTTGCCATTAGCAGATGAATTCCAAATTTCTCAGGATTGACCTGCGCCAGCTCAGGAATATAGCTAGCTATTTCTCCTTTATTTTCTTCCCTCAGAATGGACTCGTGAATTTCTTCAATTGTCTTTTGATAATCAACCATTTGTTTCACCTTCACTATGTTCTTGAAGATCATCTTTTAGTCCGTCAGGCAGTCCCATGACATCACTGAGAGAAAAACCTATAGATTCATCATCATCGTCTGCAATCACACTTATTTTCGAATTGGTTTCCAGCACAATGGCGTAGATCTGTTTTATCGACTTGAAACCTTTCTGCCGGACTTCTGCATAGATCTCGGACTTCAAAATCCGTTCTTTTTTTAAATTCTCATCGATAAACTTACCTTTATATAACAACAAGTGAGGGTTTGATTTTACGATACCTCTCAAACCTTTAAAGCGATAGACCAGCTTTGTGGTTATAAATTGAAGGATGAGTAGCACCAGAATATTTATCGCGCCTTCAAACACAGAAATATTGTCAAGCAGCACCGTGGATGCAAAAATAGATCCTATTGAAACGGTCACGATCCAGTCAAAGCCATTGAGTTCAGAGGTCGATCGTTTTCCCATCACCCTTAAATAGAGAATGACGATGACGTAGATAATCACAGATGATACTAATATCCCTATGACGTTAGTTATATCGAATGAAAAAGCTTCGTTCATTTTAAATTATTTACAAGTTCTTATTTTGAAGTACAACAAAGTACACATACTTAAAGTAGGTAGAAAAATCTTTGTGATCTTTTAGGATTTGAAAATGTATATTGTAGGTGATTTTTTAGGATCCTATTCAAGAATGAGAGGTGTGATAGAAGTTAATGCCAATACCGGACGAGATTCAATAGCGAGTTAAGCGAGCATATCATAGAAAAGCAAATTGGTTGATCTTCTTTTTATGTGAGATCGAAGTCAATAAAATCTTGAGAAGTGAGAGAAGAGTATGAATGTAGTTTTTGAGATTAGATCGTATACTTCTAGCCTATGAAATCATCTCCATAAAAAAAACCGAAGATTTCTCTTCGGTTTTCTTTGTGCGGATGACAGGAATCGAACCTGCACGCCGTGAAGCACTAGATCCTAAGTTTGTGACCTCAATGATTTTATTTTCTAACTCACTCATAATCAATTGCTGTTATTTTGAAAACCATACAAATTTAAGCAAAATGATACTCGCTTTGATACTCACGCTAGCCTTTTTAATCGACCCTAAAATCTTGATCTCATCAAAGGGGCTTTAACTATCTCTACTTCAAGTATAACCTGTCTTTTGTATACTCTAGATTGAATTATCTAATAATACTTCAATCATAAGTTTCTAAGACTTACTTATAGGCGATAAAATGATCAAAGTTGGGTAATAAGAAAACAAGCCCTACCATGTTGAACTCTATTCCACTAATTTTTCGTCTTAGCGAGGTAGCCGAGCGATCGAAGACTTATGAACTAATAGCTTGTAAACAGTAATTTTTGGAGAGTTTCAATACCTTCTTCTCAGCTAGGTAAAACCACATCAATCTATTTAGCATTTGAAGTGTGATATTTTATTTATCGTTCTAGACCGCATTTAATCAATCGAGAGCACTTAGAAAAAAATCTATTTGTTTTAATAGCTTTCAACTATATAACTTACCATCAGTTTATCTTAATTCTTCAACCGCTCCATGCTTTTATCCTTTCTTAAGGCACTTTCTGAACGTTTGAGAACTCTACTTGCTTCCTGAAGTGAACCGTAGTTAGATTCAGCCCAGAGAACTAGTTCCTTGTTAAAATGGGCAATTATGTGGTTATAGTCTTTACTATCTAAAAAAAAACTGTCGCTCGATTTACTGGACTGCTGGATAGTAGACCATTTTTTAAATTCTGAAATACCTTCTTTTACAGCAGTTTTTTGGTTCTTATGGGATAAGTAAAAGGCGCCTACTATTGCGGCAAGTCGTTGTAAATCTCTAAAATTTCCATAAAGTGGATCTTCAGCTAAAAATTTATTTATTGCAGCGTCTTTTATCAATTGTGGACCATCATCACTACTGTGGATACTTTTCCAAGCTTCATTCCAAAACCTAGACAAATCTTCCCTTGATTTTCTAAGCGGTGGTATCTCTACTATAAAACGAGCTATTCTATCTATAAAATCTAAATCTAAGTGAACGTCATTTAACTCTTGAAAACTTTTATTGCTTGCAGTTATTAATCTGAATTTAGCTGCTCTGGGCTCATTAGATCCTATAGGATAATACTTGCCAGTTTGTAATACTTGAACAAGCTGTCGTTGTAAGGGTTTTGATAAGTCTTGAATTTCATCCAAAAACAGAACACCTCCATTTTCAAATTCGGCTAATATCCCTTTCTTATTTTGATTTGCTCCTGTAAAAGCACCTTTTGTAAACCCAAATAGTTCACTTCTTAATAGTTCTTCATTAAAAGTTCCACACGCCAGTTCTTTATAAGGTAAGTCAGTGTGTAATGGTGCTATTACTTCTCTTACATAGGTGGACTTTCCTGTTCCACGTTCACCAAGCAGCATTATCGGAACGTCTAATAAATGTGCAAATACTTCAATGCGTTTCTCTGCCTCTTTACGAAGTCCAGATTGAGTATCGTTAGGGTTTATTAACGGAGTAAAAGTATCATTAAACTTACGTTTGAGAACTTCACTTAAATACGTTTTAGGCTTAAATTTTATTTCGTCAATGGCATAACTATCATCTGCTTTAGACCATTGGCTAGACCATAGCCTAGTATTCTCAGGAAGGTAGCCGCTCGCATTCAGCATTAACCAGACGACGTGCATTTGCGGTGTACCAGGAGAAACATTAATATGTAAATTACCAGAATAGAAACTAAAATCAGATTTAAGCAATTTTACCAACCCATCAAAGATAGACTGGTAATGCGTCACGTTTTTTATGTTTATTCCCTTATTTGTGAATTTAGGAATAGGTTTGTCTTGTAGTTCAAATTGATCTCTTACCCTTTTCACCTTTGTTAATCTTTCTCTATCAATTGAAGTTTTAGCATCTAAGTCTTCCTTGAAAAAGCTTTTTCTTTCAGCTATGTTTTGATTAGTTAATGGTTGATTATGTAAATACAAGACTTCACTTATTAGTATACTTTCGTTCTCCAATAAACCAAGAATAGTTCTAGCAGTAACAATAAAACCGTGGTTGTAAGAATCCCAAGTTAAAAGGCAGTTTTTAATTTCCATAAAGCTCCATATTTTTATATTCCGACCATTTTGAATTAATATTTTGTAGCAGCTCTTTTTTATTTGACTTTACCCAATTTACGTTCACAACTATCTTATCTGTAGCTCTCCATTTGATCTCTGCTTCTTGTGGCCTATTTTCTCCTTTCTTCTTTTTAGAAGAACTCGTTGCTTTAATCAATACCTTAGAAAGTACCTCATCAACAGGTTCTAACTTAGCTGATTCGTTTTCCGTAAATGCTTTTAAAGTAGCTACTTTACTGATTTCTAAATTTTTATGCTTTTCAAAATTATTCGTCCCATTAGTATCCTTTAAAAAAGTAGTTAAGTCCATTAGTTTTGTGATCTCTTTTTTCTGCAGAATTTTTTTAGTTTCTGAAATTTCATCAGTTATTAGTGCATTGTTTTTAAACGCATTGTAGTTGCTAATTTCTTGTACACTTTTTTGAGAGTGAAATGTCAACGGGAAATCCTGTTTCCATTTATTATATATTCCGATTAAGTCTTTCGTTTGTTTATTACTGAGAGATATACCAACCTCAAATCCAGTATCCATTCCGTGCTTTTCAAAGTTTGCTGTAAAAACATACGCTTCTTTACCGTCCAGGATAATACTTTTGGCGTGTATCAGTGGATGGCAGAATACCATTGCACCAGCTTTTTGTAATTCCGAAATATGGTTTACGATTGTTTTTTCCCTTGGTCTGCAAAAGATGGTTACTTCAATCCCTGATTTAATCTTGTTTAAAATCCCTTGCGCTAGTTCGTGCTCAATATCTAACCCAAACGTTGAAAATGAAATTTGATCCTCTGCATTCTTAATAGCGTTGTGTAGAGTGCTCTTTAGATTAGATAAATCTGGATTGGGAGATGTGCAAAGAATATGATCTAATTTTGGTGCTTGAAATTTGTTTGCTGGTCGAACTTTATCAAAGGTTTGGGTATCATTCTGCTCATCAGTAGTGTGTTCCCAAAAATGATATACAAATAGCTTAAATAAGTCATTAGTTTGTGATTCATCAAGTGCAATGCCTAGCTCTGGGTTTTCTTTAAAAGGCTTTTCATTAAAATTGCCTGTAAACAGAAATCCATTGGCATTATATGATTTTGGATCAATCAAAATAAATTTTGCGTGAAGGTTTTCTGCCTGACGATGAACAAAATTTCTTCTAAATTTATTGTTGATCATCTCCTTGTACTCATCGAAAATAAAGCTATCGTCTTCTGGATACGCCTGTGTTTTTAATCGTGTTTCTGCTGCGTCCAGAATAAATACCTTGACATCTCTTTGACTTGCTTTAACTAAGGCGTCTATAATACTTGTATCTTGAATGAGAAAAGACTGTAAGCAAATCATTTCTTCAGCTTGCTCGATGTGTTCTATAATATTGTGAAAAAGTACCTGTTTGGGTCCTGATTCTTTTACAGATAACTGCTGCTCTTCTGTACTTTGCCAGTTAGTCTTGGAAGGAATAAAGACATTATCAAGAAACTCTTCATTACGGAATGTTTGTTTGAAATTTATAGTATGCATTTGATTGTCTTTAATAATTAAGATAATTGATGGTGTCTAGTTTTGCTTTGATGTAAAAATCAGCAGGATTTTTATGTAATTTATTGAGTAACTCCATTCTTGATATTGAGTTATTCAACGACTGAATGAACTCTACAAATTCTTCAGCAATCTCTTTTGTGTAAATATGAAACTCTTCATCAGAGAAAAAATAATTTTGAATGCGAGAAACAACTAGTGCGGTAAACCATTTTTCTGCTTCTTGGTCATCCAATGGACTTATTTGAACAGGTTTTTCGAGTTCCATTTTATTAAAGTAAAGACCGTTGTATTTTGGGTTCTCTATAGAAATAGTTCTTTTTAGTGAGAGGGCATTATGGTCAAAAGGCATCCTTATTAATTGTAGCTCTTCATCATAAGTACTCTGGTACTCATTAGTCAATAGTTCTGCAATTACTTCGCTTATAGAGGTTTCAACGGTATTTGAAAAATCTAGAAGTTGAGTTGTATAATTCTCCTCATTAAAATGGAAGATGTAATCCTGTTCCTTCTTTTCTCTAACGACATAAGTATCTTCAATATGTTTTAATTTAAAGGTGCCGTTTTTTAAGTGCTGACTTTGATTAATGAAATCATTGAATTCTCTTTTAGCATTGTTCTTAGTGTTTTCTTGATCTTGAAATCCGTCTTTGCTTAAAGGCTCTAATTTTACGATTATTGGATGTGCATTTTTAGGATAAGCAATGGTCATTGCTATAATACCTCTTTTTTCTTCTTCAATCTCTTCTTTAAGGCATACTTCGATGCCTCTAGCACTAATCCAGTATTCTAACTCATCACTATGTTCTTGATAGTCTTCATCAGAATCTTCTTTATATTTCATTAAATAATCGAGCTGTTCTAATCTATGTATTATGTTCTTAACTGCGTTCTTGTTTAAAGGTCTTAAGAAGTCTTGCAAGTCGTCAACAGTGAATGGAGATTGTTCCGAACAAACTTTTAAAATAGAAATAAAAGGCGACTCTTTACTAATTTCCGTATAATCCGTAAGTACTTGATATGTTGTGGTAGGTGTATGTTGTATAAGTTTCATTGCTTTAGTTTTTTTGATTTATGGCTCGTTAATCTTGAATCAATTTCAGTTGCCATTTTTTGGAGAGCTGGAAGACCAGCTCCCTTTTTTAATCTTTCTGGATTTCCAAATAGTACAAGTTTATAACGTGCTCGAGTAATGGCTACATTCAATCTATTAGGACTGTTATAGAAAGCTCCTTTAGATGCTTTGGTAAAAGATAACAGTACCATATCTGCCTCGTCTCCTTGAAATTTATCTACCGTGCAAAGTGTTATTTTGATATTTCCGAGCGTGAAAAACTTATGTTTTCGATGTTGATTAGTGAGTCTTCTCAACATTCCTTTTAACTCAAACTCTTGGTCTTTATAAAAAGTAAGTACTGCCACCTCGAATTCTAGTTGTGTTCCCGCTTTCGCGAAAGCGTAAAAAGAAAGTAGTTCCTGTTTTATATGATTTACTTCTTCTGGATTAGTAATACGTTGTTTGCCCTTTTTCCTATTTTTAAAACTGCTGTAATTATTGGGTATCCAAACGACAGCATCCTCTTCTTCCTTGTAGTTTTTCAAAATATTATCTCTTTCCTTTATCAGGCTATCTTGAGTTTTAAGAATTGTGTTTGCGGTTTTTAAATTTCCATCATTATAAAAATACTTTCTTGAGTATTGAGCAATCTCATCTTGCATACGATGCTGATAGCTTAAGGATTGAAACTTCAATTCTTTCACTTTGGTCATACTGTCAAATCCAGAATAGAGTATTTTCTCCACGTTGTACGTGGTACTTCCATCTTTTGTTGTACGCTCTTTTTCTCCTACGCCTATTTGCAAGAGTTCTAATATAGAAGGTAGTGCAACGCGTCTTAGGCCTTCAACTTTCTGCTCAATAGAAGAAGGAACTAGTATGTCATATTCTACTTTCTTATTCTTTTTAAGCTCTGGCTCAAAACGGTATTGATACATCTGCTCAAGACTTCTACCTACTAATTCGCCCCAGTTTTGATCTGAATCAAGCTTATGAGAATAATTATTAATCCAACTTCTTTTTCCGTTTCCGCCTTTATGGTAATGGTTTTGGAAGTGTTTTAAAGATGGGTTTCTAAGTTTATCACCGAAAAACTTTGCTTTAAATTTCAAATGTTTAGCAATAAGCATTTCATTATCTACTGATGGCTTAGTAATAATTACATCTGCGCTATTCAATAGCCACTGTTCTGAATAAGATGACAAAGATGACTTTTGGGCATCTAGATGAAATATTTCTAAGTCACTATCTTTTAAATTATTTGTCTGTTCCTGATCCCTATTAGTAAATAATACGTGAACTACTTTTTCTTTGTTTGCCAACTTCAAGTCCTTTTGAAGTTCAAAGGTTTCAGCTATAAGATCTTGTTGGTCTTTATCTAGTAATTTATTAAGATGCTCTGTAACAATATCGCCTTCCGTATATGGGGAGAGTTGATTTACATCGCCAACTAAAACCCACTTTTTTGCATGCAATGCCGGAACTAAGAAATCTAGAAATGTGACTTTTGAAGCTTCATCTACAATCATTACATCAAAAGGTTTACCTACGCCAGACTTAATATCAGGATGCTGTAATATCCCTATTGCCGTGCCACCTACTAGATTTGCAGAATCCAAAATAATTTGATCGAAGTTAGAGCTTGGTCTATTAGAATTAAGGCTTTTCTTTAATGCCTTCACTCCAACAGAATCTTGCTTTTTATTCAAATTACTGAGCATTTCTTTTTTAGTATGCTTTATAAGATACTTTAAATGATAAGGCTCTACGCTTTCTTTTCTTATCACTCCAGGACTTGATGCTATACGCATAGGACTTATTAAACCTTCGGTATGTTTTTTATACTTACCTATTATCCTATCGATAACATTATCTACTGCAACGTGCGTAGAGGAAACTAATAAAACACGCTGTCCTTGTAAGGCGCATTGGATGATTAATTCTATAATAGCAGTGGTTTTACCAGAACCTGGTGGACCTTCTAAAAGAGCAAAGTCTTTAGATGCTAAAGCCTTTCTAACAAATTCTTGTTGTTCTGTTGCGCCGTCAATAGCTGTATTGTTGAGGATTTTGAAAACAATATTGTCCGCAATGTTATAATCATAATTAGTTTCAAAATAGCGTTCACTTCTATCTGGTCGATCAAAAAGTCTGAGCAATGGCGTATAATGACTTTCAGGATTCTTACTTAATGTTATCAATGCTTTTTCCTGCATTCTAATTTGATAATCATTAGCTTTAAGATAGATTGTGTGATCAATTCCGGGATCTTTATTAAAGTCAAGGTATAATTCCTCTTCATTGCGATCGCTTATCCTTATTTCATTTTCTCGATCCGTTTTATAATTCCCAGTAGGTTTAGAAGATAAAACTGTTTCTTGTTCATTTTTAAAAAGGTAATTGGTTATTACAGAAGATTTTTTCGCTCCTATCGTATCCATTGACTGAAGGTGATATCTCCAAAGAATAGTCTTGCCTTTTTTACCATTATCATCTTTAAAGGTTTCTAATTGGACAGGTATGGCTATCGCATTTTGACTTTGAATAACTTCTCTTGCGCTTCTTAAATAATCTTGAGAATCCTTAATGCCGTGAAAAACGCCATCTAAAAGATTATTTACACGGTAATCGTCCTGACCTTCTTTGTTAAAGGCGTTAAGCTGTCTAAGAGTTCTTTTTGGTTCAGATCTCATAATTTAGTTGCTATAGTTTATTCCTGTATCTCCATAGGTAGCATAGGTGGTAATAAGGAAATTCTTTTTTGCTATAACAACAATCTTCTTTATACAAAGGCATTCTGCTACAGTCAAGTAGCCTTGACTAACTGCCTCTAAAATGTAATTTTGACTCAAGCTATATTCTTTTTTGTTTTTAGTTGTAGTTTTAATTTCTCCTTTTACAAGGCAAAGGGAAATTAAGAACTCTGGTATGTGTCTTATTTTCATTCGTTCTTCAAAGTGGGACGTCAATTGATAGTTTAGTATTTTCATTTTATGTTATTTAATAAGCTTACGAGCCAATTAAATGCCACACAAAAAATGTCCTAAAAACCAGTAAATTGAAAATTCTATTTTTATTTTGAAAGACAATATATTATAATATTGAGAATATATTACTCTACACGCCCATATCTATCTAAGCCCCACATAACTCGTTGAAGTATTCATAGATCATCACCATAGCAAGCGTATCCAGCTCACAATAACGCAACAAGGCATTGACGGTTTCTGTATGTTCCAAGTCGGAAGTTCCAAATCCTTGTAATTTTGCATAAGCAAAAAGAGCAGCACCACCATTTGCTATTTGCGGCGTTTCATTTGTTGCGTGTTCAATGGCTTCTTCTAATTGCTCATTTGTCAATCCATCAAATAGAGGTGGTAATGTTTTGTACGGATTAGTTGGAACATCATCTTCCATTTTCAAGAAAACATAGTTATTCTCAAAATTCTTGCTCGTTAGATTAATTGATCCTATAGGTTGGGTGTATTTCTCCTTTAAGCGTTCACTGGATTCTAGCACAGCTGGAAGTATCGCTTTGATAGAATTCGACCCACCAGTTTGAGGGTGAAAATAATTTCGCACTACTGTTCTTTGAAGATCTATCATATCTCTTGGACCTGCAGCGTAAGTTTTGGGATTGCTCCCGGTTGAGTGGCTAATGCTTTCAATAAAATCGCACAGTTCTTTTCTATCTGGTTCATCTGAATTGGATAGCGGATAATGAATCACATTGACGATCGTATTCTCATGATTGTGGTATCTGAAGATACTGCCTTCATTGATCTCTAGATCTCTCTTTAAAGCACGTATAAAATCAAAATTTGGTAAGATGCCCTTCTCAACATTGATGTATTCACTAGCATGTTCTACCCTACCATCTTCATGAACGATATGATGACTGTATTGAAAGGCTAACTGTTCATAAGGTCGCATACCTGAGGTAAATGGAATTGCAACTGCACTGGTTTCGAAATCGATAAAGTTAAGCGGGTATTTCCATTGGGACATTTCTAATCTTAAGTTCTCAACATCTGCATAACTAGAGTTGTCCTTTTCCTTATGTTTTTGGATTTGCAGCCATTGCCTTTCACTACGGCTCAAACCATAGGCATCTGGGCTGATATTAAAATCGCCTTCCTCCAATTCATCCATAAAGACCTTTCCGTTTTCAAATGCCTTTTTTACGGGATTGTTCCAAACATGTTTTGTTTTAGGATCATTAAGTCTTTGATGTTGTTGCTTTCGCGAAAGCGAGGAGAACTCAGGTTTGATAGCAGGAAATTGCCTCATCCAGCATTCATGGAATCCGCTCAACTTACCAGTTGGAGGATCATCCAATTTGAACTCGCACCCATAACAATGAGGACCAATAGGCGTTTCAATTTTCAGATCATGTTGGTAATTTGTTTTAAAATATTCAACAGTCTCGCTAAAAGAACGTTCTGGGTCTTGCGGATTCTCATTAAATATCAATTGCACCTCTTCGTTAACCTCAATAATGGCAAGAATGGATGCTCCTAAATCGTCTCTAGTCAAACCTGGTGTTACTTCCACGCTTGTTCGTAGCTCTGAATTAGGAACAATTTTGAAGTGAGAATTTAACCCATCAACGGTAGTCCGTTTGGATTTATCAACAAGATTAAGGTAAGGCTTAATGTTCCATTCTGGATGACATTGTTGGATCACATACTGCTGGAATGCAACGTCGTATAAGTATTCACTCCAGCCTAGCTTTCCCTTACTTTTGATGAATGAATCGTGCGAAGTACTATCCATGGATTTCGCCTTCACCTCAATCAGCCTAATGTTATTTCCCTTCTTTTCCAGAATATCTGTTCTTATAAAAAGACCGTCATGGAGAAAGGCTGCTTCAAAAATCGTAACGTTTTCCTGCTTCAGCAATTCCGCTGTTCGTGCCGCGTGTTGGTCATAATTCCAATCCTCACCTAGAATAGCGATACCATCAGGAAAATACATTCGAGCCAATTCCTCGACCTGGAAACCACCTTGTGCAAGACCTTTTAGGAAACTATCGGTCTCGCTGGTGTCCTCGTACTCTTCCTTTTTCGTATAGTAAAGTTTAGTTGGACAACTGAGTGCTAGTTTGAATCTAGATTTTGTGAGATATCTTGGGTTGATCATAATAGCTAATCAAGATTGATTAAGGTTTTTTACAGTACTACTAATACCTCTTCAGAGCGGCCTTTAGTTTATCCTTGATAATTACCCTTAATGCAGTAGGTTGAAGCACTTCCACATTCTCATTCATTCGCAACAATTGAGTAATGAATTCATGGTTGGGCTGTAAATGAAAAGTTACCAAAGATTCGGATTCATCAGGTAATAAAGTAAACTGCTGACTGTGATGAAGCGGTAAGGTTTGAAGGTATTTGTACTGAAAGTCATAAGTCTTGATAACTACTTTTAAAGGAGCCGAGAAATACTCATCACTGTAGTTGATGCCCACTATGTCTTTATAACGTTCCAATTTCTTTTCAAACTTCTTGGTGTCGATTCCTGGCTCGCGAATGATATTCACGTCTGTCATTCTCTCAATTCCGAAATTCTTGAAATAATCCTGTCCGTCTGCTACCGCTATTAAGTACCAGCGGTTCAAATATTCTTTTAACCTGAGTGGGGTGACTAGATATTCTTTAACCACCCCAGTATGGAAATTCTCTTTCTTAAACTTCAATTTGAGACCAGTATTCATAGCTTTAACTATAGGATTGATATTACTGACACCAGTCAGATCGCTACTATCATCTGGTATGATCCATTTTTCAAATTGGGAATAATTCTTAAGCCCTTCTTCATAGATCTTGGCTAACGAACTTAATTCTGCGAACTTGAAAAAACGAGAAAGTAGCCGCTCATCTTCTGCAAGAAAATATCCTTTGTGTTGACGATTGTATTCGATGTCTAGACTGTACTGCTCCTTTAAAGACTTCAAGTCACGCTCTAACGAGCGTTCTGATATCTCGATATCGTAACGTTCCCACAATTGATCCATGAGTTCTTCCTTGGTGATATACTTTTTCCAATGAAGTAGTTGGACAATACGCTCCAGTCGCTCCAGTTGATTGTAACCTGCCATGTTTTTTTTGATTTTGCTCAAAAATAAGGATTCAGACCGCCAAATAGTGTCGGAGTGAAAAAGATTTTTATTTTAGTGAAATCCAATTTCTTTTCTTCGATGTTGCGCAAATAGTTGTTCTTCTTGGTTGAAGATATCCGTCAGAACCCTTGGTTCAAGAAATGTGGTTGAAAACCCTAGCTTTCGCGAAAGCGCATTTGCCTTTTCAACATCCAACTTACCAAATTCATACTTTGCAATCAAGCGTCCTTTACGTAATAATGCTTTGTCAACATTTTGCAAATCTGTATTAAACGAACAAATTATCTGGATGTTTAAGCAATCAGATAAAATACCATCAGAAAGGTTGAGCAGAGCACTCACAGGTGAGTTTCCTCTATGATCACGACTTGTTACAATATTTTCAGCATCTTCAATTACGAGTATACTATCTGGCTTATTCATTAACAGTGTCATAAATGCAGGACTTGTAAGATCTGCAGCAATGTTAGGCGGCATAAATATGACGTCTTTAGAAACGCAAGCTATCAAATGCTTAATATAAGTGGTCTTCCCAGTTCCAGGCTCGCCGTGTAACAGTATTATGCCCTTATCCATTTTTTGATTTAAACGTCCCTTAATCGTGCGGTCTGCAATTTTAAAGTCATCGTTGTAATGCATTTCTATTTCTAGATCTGTTCGTTTGATTTCTAAACGGGACAATTCTAGACCAATTGATCCCATTCTCATAATATTTATGAACGGCTTATCAATTTCTTTGGGTTTAATGCAGGATATCAAAAGCCTGTGAATCATACCTACTTCTTTATAAGGTGTACGTGAAAAAAGAATGTTCACTTCTTCATCCTGATGGTTCAGATAAACTAGAACATCCTCAAATAGAAAATAATACATATCATCATACTTTGAAACCTCATGATTTACAAAAGCGCGCCTACTATAAAAACTCTCCCAAAATTGTTTTTCATACTTGTTAAGAAACTTGTTTTTAAAGAGATCCATATTAATTTCTGACTCTGAAATCGAGTTAGGTATATTGCCAGTTACTTGAATAAATAACCGCTTATGATTAAGGAATTCCCCATGAGAGACCGCTCCCACGACAGATAAATCTGGAGCTGTGGTTATGTTTTTGGACTTTTTGTAAATCATGATATAAAATTTTTACAATTATAAAGGCTACCTACGCCAAATCATGTCGGTAATAATTTCACATTCTATCACGCTTTCACTAAAGCTTAATTAACACAAAATATCGAAACAAAATTCAGTCCGCCTTAATCTGGCGGTCGTCACATATATGTTTGCACTGAATTTGATTGTTTACTTTGATTTATGAAGCAAACCGTTGCAAGGAGGAATTTGAAAATTAGGGGTTTTCATTGATCAAATTGTGACGGTTTTTTGTTCGCTTTTGCGAAAGCGAAAACCATTTACATCAATCTTTTAAATCACAACGTCGCAATCTGGCGAGGTCAACTTTTAGATTTATCAAGTATTAGAAATTAAAAAATCCGCTGCATGGAATCTGAACGAATTTGGGGGAATTCTATAGGAGGAAGTGTGGCGGTTAATTAATGAATTGGGGAAATTCATCATTAAAATCAACATCAATCAAAAGAAATAAATCGCAGCAATGAAGAAAATAGAAATAACATTATCTGATGAACAATACGCTACCATTAAGAATGAAATTGAACAGTGCTCTATGATCAACGTGGAAGAAGCTGTGATGACAGGATTTAGTTTTACCGTCAGCAATGGATTTGCAGGATTCTCTTGGATGGAATTCGAGATGCATAAGAAAATAGACTTAGGCGACGTAAGCTGGAAATTTGTTGGCTAAAACCGGACTTTGTAGAATTATAGGCAACGAATTAACTCAACAATGGATTCATTAAAAATCAATTGAATAGAAGAAAAAAATAGTTATAGCGAAAATTATAGCCAACAGATGAAACGTTTGATAGATGGTGTTTCTCAAAACTTATTGCTGACTAGCGAAATAAAGTCAAAGGTTATAAAATGGAAAAATATTATTTAGCCGATCAACTGCGGGACGTTGAAAAAGCGTTGGAAAGGGTTAGGAAAATACTGCAAAAAATGATTTATAGAACATGAAACTTCCGTTCATCTGCCCATGTAGGCACTAAAATTTGGTTCCAATCCATAAGAAAACTGAAACTCAAAAGTTCAATTCTGATTAAGCGTTCATAATGTTGGCAGTTATCATCAAAATAAATACACTTATACATTTCTTGGAACCAATTATATATTAAAACTTATCTTGAATCCTTCTTATTACAAATTTTTCTATGATAATTAAACTCAGTTATATTTTACAATATTCTTTGTATCATTAAATATTTATTCTGTTTGATACTTTTACACATTCACAAATCAGATCTAAAACTTATGAAGAAATCTTTACTATTATTAATTATAATCCATTGCTACTCTTGCGAGCAAACTAAAAATGCTTACTCCACTTCCAAAGAAGCAATTAGTTCAAGTGCAGATTATCTAGACAGCACATTGATCAAACAGCCTATTAAATATTTTGATGATAGAAGTGCTAAATCAGATTCTTTGGAAAAGAAAAAGCTGATAGATTATTATTCATATCATGAAAACAAATATCCTGAATATTCAGCTGTGCGTAAATGGTTTAAATCAAATCCACCACAAACTCAAAATTTACAGGGAAATTTCTATAAAATTGTAAAGAGTGTTGTTAAGGATGGGAAAAATATAGATCGAAAAAATCATGAAAAATCAGATCCTTCTGGATCATATAAATACTTCTATGAAACAGAAGATTTTTATTTCATATTTAACTTGAAACAACAAAATAACAAAATCATCTGTGTTGGTGTTCGCAGAATCGGTAATGGTATTGGAGATGAATCTATGTATGATGTAATTTATGATGACAATAATATAGTCAAGAAAGAAATTTTTCAGGCAGAAGTAAATCCTGACCTATATGAAGAAGACGATATTATCTATTTCGAGTTTGAGAAGAAAGTGGACGATAAAAAAGTGGTTAACACCCTCAATTTAGGAAGAACAATATGAAGAGCATAAAAGTAAGTTGCTTACTACTATTTGTGATAACCTTTTACAGCTGTAAAAATGAGAGTTCTAACGTGAATGCTTTAAAGTCAATTGGCGCTTCAAGTGACGAGCAAATCAATTATGAAATATTATCACCTGAAACTTACAGATCAGAGGCTTTATCGATAATTGAAAGCGGAAAGCGACGCCTCAAGGATTTATTACCCAATGTTGTTGAAGGTCAGATGAAAATGTATGAAAAAACTCTTCTAGAAATAGAAGCTCAACCTATAAAGACTTTATCTTTTCAAGATTCTAATAGTGAAATCCAGAGAGTAAAAAATAATGCCTTAGACTCTTTACTAATCGATGAACTTAGAGTTAATCAAGTTTTTTACGAAACTATTAATGAATTAACCCTTCTAAATTTAGAATACAATAAGTCCGATTCAACGATTGTATTTCAAGATTATTACGATACTAAACCTTTCATACTAGCCGAAGAGGTGGTCGAAAAAATGGAAGAGCTTTTATTTGACGAAAAGGAAAGAGTTAAAAGGAAAGATCAAGACAATTATATTTCGGCAGCTGCAGCCCTAACGTCATTTATACCCTTAGCAGGAATCGCAGCGAAACTTGCCACGGTAGCTAGTAAAATGAAAGCATTAAAAAAGGCAATGCCCGCGAACACGATTGCTTCTAAATTTTTGAAAGAAAAGGTGCTGCCAACAATTACCAATCAAATTTCTAATCATACTAAGAGAGTCACACTAGAAGCGCAGGCCAGATTAATACCTGGAAAAGCAATAAACGGAGCTAAATACGTCATCAACAAGGACTTTAGTGAAGTAAACCAAAAAGAAATTCAAAAAACAGCGTTAGATTTTAAATCTCCTGATAACGAATTACCAGGTCGTATTAAAGACTTCTCAGATGGAGTTATAACGCAACCTATTGCAAATTTGCGTTTGATGATGAAACAAAACGTTAGCATCCTTGAAGAACACAATTTCAGTGCTTCAGGGAAATAGATAAGGATACATCTTAACCTTTCATAAAATTGAATTCGCTTTTCATTCCTCTTATTTTACTACAAGTGGATCATTTGTGTGAAATAACTTTCCTTCCATTTACGGTGCAGATTGCTGCCTTCTACCCTATTTTCCAACTTCAAAACAATCCACACAAAACAACTACCCTAAATGGCCATAAAAAAATCAGAACTCTATTCATCCCTTTGGGAAAGCTGCGATAAATTAAGAGGAGCAGGCGGCATGGACGCCTCACAGTACAAAGATTACGTGCTTACCATGCTTTTTGTAAAGTATGTAAGCGATAAATACACAGGCGACGCGATGAGTTTGATAGAAGTGCCGCAAGGTGCTTCGTTTGAAGATATGGTAGCGCTCAAAGGGCAACCAGACATAGGTGACCGTATCAATAAAGAAATACTACGACCACTCTTTGCTTCAAACGGTCTGGAAGGCTCGCTGGAGATTGTAGATTTTAACGATGACGAAAAACTGGGCAGTGGCAAGGAAAAAGTAGAACTGCTTTCTAAACTCATCGCCATTTTTGAAAACCCTGCACTTAACTTTAAAAACAACCGTGCAGAGGATGATGATGTGTTAGGTGATGCCTACGAGTTCTTAATGCGTCATTTTGCTACCGAATCCGGTAAAAGTAAAGGCCAATTTTACACACCTGCCGAGGTATCTCGCATTCTTTCTAAGGTAATCGATGTACATAAGGCAGATAAGCCCTCATACAGCGCTTACGACCCTACTTGTGGTTCTGGTTCGCTATTGTTGAAAGTGGCTGGCGAGGCTCCTAATGGTTTGACGCTTTACGGTCAGGAAAAAGATGTGGCAACTAAAGGTCTTGCCATTATGAATATGTGGTTGCACGGTTATCCAGAGGCTTCTATCGCTGGTAAAAACACCATCGCATCACCACAGTTTACAGAAAACGGTCAGTTAAAACGTTTTGATTTTGTCGTGGCAAATCCACCGTTTTCTATTAAGAACTGGGATAGTGGTATCGTGCCATTAGATGATGAGTACAACAGGTTTCGAGGCTACGGTGTGCCACCAGATAAAAATGGTGACTACGCTTTTCTATTGCATATCATAGCCTCCTTAAAAAGTACGGGTAAAGGTGCTGTTATTTTACCTCATGGGGTACTTTTTAGAGGAAATGCTGAGGCAGAAATTAGACAAAACATCATAGAACGCAAATGGATTAAAGGTGTCATAGGCTTACCTGCAAACTTATTTTACGGTACTGGTATTCCTGCCTGTATCATCGTGATTGATAAGAAGCATACAGACGACCGTAAGGGAATCTTTATGATGGATGCCAGTAAAGGCTTTATCAAAGACGGAAACAAAAACCGACTACGAGAGCAAGACATTCACCAGATTGTAGATGTATTTAATACACAGACCGAAGTTGCTAAATATGCCCGATTTGTAACCTTTGATGAGATTGAAAAGAACGAGTACAACCTCAATATACCACGTTATATAGATACGCAGGAAGAGGAAGATATACAAGATTTAAACGCACACCTTAATGGTGGTATTCCTAATAAAGACATAGAAGGGTTAAGTAGGTTCTGGGAAGTATATCCTAGCCTTAAATCACATTTGTTTTCTCGCTTTCGCGAAAGCTACTCACAACTAAACGTAGCAGCCAGTGACATAAAAAGCGCTATTTATTCGCATCCAGAATTTACCAGTTACAGCAATCAACTAGCATTGGTCTTTGAAAGCTGGAAAGATAAGGTCTACCAAGACCTGCAAGGTATCAATGCCCATACCGCACCTAAAAAGTTAGAAAAACATATTGCTGAAGCCTTGTTACACGAGTACGATGGCAAGCCGCTTGTCAACCAGTATGCGATGTATCAGCATTTTATGGATTACTGGAATGCCATGATGAAGGATGATGTGTACCTGCTTGCAGAAGACGGCTGGGTAGCCAAAACCAAACGCATTATAGAAAAAAACAGCAAAGGAAAAGACATAGATAAAGGCTGGACCTGCGATTTAATCCCTAAGCAATTAGTGATAGACAAGTATCTAGCCAGCGAGCAAGAAACCTTGAACGATTTGGTGTCACAATTAGAAACCAAACAAGCCGAAATCACCACCTATAACGAGGAGCATGCTGGTGACGAAGGACTCTTAAATGATGCTACAAACGATAAAGGCACGATTACTAAAACCACACTTGCTGCCTATTTGAAAAAAATAAAAGGCGACAAGAGCGAAAAAGAAGCCTACAGCTTAGGAAATAAAATGTTAACCGCTTTCGCGAAAGAAGCCACGCTTAAAAAGCAAATCAAAACCGCTGAACAACAACTGGACGAGTTAACCCTAAAACAGTACGGCAAACTCACCGAAGCCGAAGTAAGAACTCTAGTGGTAGATCATAAATGGTTAGCGTCTATAAGTTCTTTGCTACAAAGCGAGATAGACAGCATCTCACAACGGTTGACTGGACGCATTAAAGAACTAGCAGAACGTTATGAAAACGCCTTGCCAAAACTTACCGAGCAAGCCAAAACTGCCGAAGAAAAAGTAGCCAGCCACCTTTCTAAAATGGGATTGGTATGGAGTTAATGACAAAGCAAGACTACAAGCAAACAGAAGTTGGTTTGATTCCAGAAGATTGGGATGTTTTCAATTTAGGACAAAAATGTAATACTTATTCAGGCGGAACACCACCAACTTCAAATAAGGCGAATTATGATGGAGATATTCCTTGGATTAGTTCTAGCGAATTAAACAAGAAAAAAATATATGAGACTAAAGGTTTTATAAGTGAATTAGGCCTTAATTCTAGCTCAGCTAAGATTGTCCCTCAGAATACTTTTTTGTTAGCTATGTATGGTGCAACCGCAGGCGTTTCTGCGATCACTAGAATAAGTGGTGCAATAAATCAAGCTGTTTTGGCTTTTGAATCTGATATGATACTTGCTGAGTATTTATATAACTTTTTCTCACTCAGAAAGGAATATATTATACTAACTTATTGCCAAGGCGGGCAGCCAAATTTAAGTGGTAGTATCGTCAAATCAATCAAAATCCCACTACCACCAACCCTAGAAGAACAAAAAGCAATCGCCACTGCATTAAGTGATGTAGATGATTTGATAAGCAACCTAGACGCACTCATCGTTAAAAAGAAAGCCATCAAACAAGGCGCCATGCAACAGTTGTTAACGCCACCACACAAAGGTGGGAAACGTTTGGATGGTTTTGATGGGGAATGGGTGGAGACACCTTTGGATGATTTGTTATCGAAATACCAAAATGGATACTCTTTTTCTGCAAAAGGTTATGAGGATAATGGTGTCCCAATAGTTACAATGGCTCAAATAGGCTTGCAGGGTCAGTTTCAATTTAATAGTAACAAAGTGAATTATTGGTCTGCCTCAGACTTGAAATTTTTAAATGATTTTGTTTTGACTAAAGGTGACTTAATAATGTCTATGACTGATGTAACTCCTAATAAAAACCTTATCGGCAGAATGACAATTATCGAAGAAAATGGGCCATTACTACTGAATCAACGCGTAGGCCATTTGATAATAAATAAGGACAAAGTCAACTCAACAGTCTTAAAACACTTATCCAATATGAGACGTTGGAGAACATATTGTAAATCAATAGCTTCATTAGGAGTTCAAGCTAACATAGGCACTACCGATATTAAGAATGGAACATTCATTTTACCTTCAATTGAAGAGCAAAATGCAATCGCAACTGTACTCGTTGATATGGATAAAGAAATCGAAGATCTAAGCACTAAAAAAGAAAAATACGCACAACTCAAACAAGGGATGATGCAAGAGTTACTTACTGGTAAAACGCGGTTGGTGTGATGGCAGAAAAAATCACATATTTTTATGAAAATTGGGAGTTTTGGACTAACGTATTAGGCATTCTCGTGACAGCTGGATTGGGCTTTGCAGTTTGGTTTTCCACTAAAACTTTCAATAAAAATCAATCAGAAATTGCGAGTCATCAGCTTCAAAAAGAATTGTTCTCTGAATTCAATAAACGGTATGATATTCTAAATGGCTATTTAGAAAAAATTACCAGATATGAATCATTAGAGCATTTAATGGCCAAAAAACCTAATAAATATCTTTTTCTAAGAAATAAGCTTAATGACTATTTCAACCTATGTGCTGAGGAATACTACTGGCTTAATAAGGGACGAATAGATAAGAACTTATGGAAATCTTGGGAAGTCGGTATGAACTCCTGGTATGATAATCACCGCATTATAAGAGAAGCTTGGAAAGAAGAGTGCGACAACTTTGGGTATCAGTCTTTTTATTTGAAAAAGGGCGAGCAATTTTTTAAAAAGTATAAGAAGTGATAAGCTTAATAGAAACCAGAAAAGAAACATACGAGCGCATTAAACAATAGGTGACACAAGAGTTATTAACGGGTAAAACGAGGTTGATTTTAATAATAATTGATAGAATGAATATAATTAAACAGGAAGCAGTAGGTAGGGTTATTTTAAACGAAAACACACCAGACAGAAGCCCCAGGTTTGAGCATTATATAATCCCATATTATCAGCGTGGGTATAGGTGGGGTGAAGAACATGTTTCAGCGCTTCTAGAGGACGTTCATAATTTTATGAATTCTGATGAGAAAAAATACTGTTTACAACCAATTGTGGTTGTACCTACAAAAGATATTGAAGACCAAAATGCATGGGAAGTAATTGATGGTCAACAGCGTCTGATAACTCTAAACATCATATTTAATTACCTCAACCGGCCACGATACTTAATAACTTTTGAAAAAAGACAAAAGAGCACCAGTTTTTTAACAGAATTATCTCCTGAATCTTACAATGATAATGAGCCGGATTTTCATTTTATGAGCCAAGCTTATAGAATTATAAAAGCTTGGTTTGAAGATAAAACAAAGAACGATGTTGGATACATAGATGATTTTAATTCAACTCTTACTAAAAAGATTGAACTTATTTGGTATCAAATAGAAGAACTTAAATCTATCAATGACGACAATGTTGTTGAAAGAAAGAAGATAGATATTTTTAATCGATTGAATATTGGAAAAATCCCGTTAACAAATGCGGAACTTATAAGAGCATTATTACTTTCTAGAATTAAATACGGTTTCAGTGATAGGGAAGCTATTATGCGACAGGCCGAAATTTCAAGCGAATGGCACCGGATAGAGTCAGAACTGAGACAAGAGGAATTCTGGTATTTTCTTAATAATGAATCATTATTAGATACATCTTCTGCTATTGAATTTATTTTTAAAATCATAGCTAAAGACAATGCTAAAAAATACTCGACATATTTATGGTTTGAGAAGAAAATAAAGGCTGATACCCCAGAACAAGAAAAAAGGAATGCCGAAGAATTATGGGATCTTACCAAAGAATATTTTGGCAAACTTAAACACTGGTATCAAGATGATGAACTTTACCACCATCTAGGTTTTATTTTGGCTTCTGAGGGTAATTCAGTTAATACATTAAGAAACATAATCGATAATTCAAAATGCCAGAAATCGGATTTTCGAAAATGGGCCAAAGAGGAGGTAAAAATTAAGCTTTCAGACGTTAGGCTAGACGAGCTTACATATGGTAAAGGTAATAATGATATAAAAAGAATTTTCTTATTACATAATATAATAAGCGCTTTAAGAGCTACATCTATACAGAAAAACAAATTTCCATTTAACTATTATAAGAAAATAGAAAAAGAAGGAGGGTGGAGTATTGAACACATCCACGCGCAGCAATCTAAGGAGATTAAAAATTCTAAGGCCATTAGACAATGGTTAGAAGATACTTTAGAGGCAATAAAGGATATTAAAACAATAGATAGGAATGAAGATACTGTCGATATTGAAGATGAAACTGATGCTAATTATGATGAATATAAAAAACGTATTATGGAGCTCCTCAAGCAAGAAAGCATTGATGAAGAGGAGTTTAATCAGTTCAAGAATAGCATCATTAGACTGTTTGATTCCGAATCCATTCACATTTTAGATAACCTTACACTTTTATCTAAGAAGCATAATTCTGCACTTAATAATGCCATATTCCCTGTTAAGCGAAATAAAATTTTATCATTAGAAAAGGAAGGTGAATATATACCACTTGCTACTAGAAATGTTTTCTTAAAGTATTATACAAAGTCAGATTTACAGCCGTATTACTGGAGTAAAGTAGATAAAGAGGAATATTACAAAAATATCGTTGAAAATTTAAGACCATACCTAACACTCACAGAGAATGAATAATAATAAAAAGTATACATTTTGGGAGCTTTGCAATAACTATAATAAGATTGAAATTCCAATTATTCAAAGAGATTATGCGCAAGGTCGCAATACTGCTGAAGTAAAAAAACTCCGAGAAAAATTTGTGAATGGATACCTTATAGATGCCTTAATTTCAAACAATCCTGTAGAATTAGACTTTGTGTATGGTTCTATTCTTTCAGAAAGCAATGGCGATAATAAAAATAAGAACTTTATACCTCTAGACGGGCAGCAACGCCTAACAACTCTTTTTCTCTTACATTATTTTGTAGCAGTTAAGGAAACTCGCTTATCAGAAGTTAAAAGTGTTCTAAAAAAATTCACTTATGAAACGAGACCTTCGGCACACGATTTTTGTAAAAGATTATTAGAATTTGATCATATAGATAATTTAGCTAATATAAAGAGAGAAATTGAAGATTCTCAATGGTTTAATGCAGAGTGGAAAAACGATCCCACTATTGAGGGTATGCTCAATATGCTTGAAACTTTTTCAACAAATTCAGAGTTCCTGCATAAAGAAAACGTGCTTTTAGATAAGCTGTTACAAGCGGAAAATAATCTTATTACGTTTTATTTTACAGATCTTGATGAGTTTGGTTTAACTGAAAACCTTTACATAAGGATGAATGCTAGGGGGAAAAAGCTTACTGATTTTGAGAATTTTAAGTCTGAGTTTTTTAAGATAATAAGATATAATTCTCAATTACTTGAAGACTTTAAAAATAAAATAGAATATAATTGGGTAGAAAACCTGTGGGATTATAGGCAAAGTAACGCATTTGTTATAGACGAACCATTTATGATTTACCTTAACTTTATAACAGAGATGTTGTATTTCAAAAGTGCTGAATTTAGAGCAAAATCCTATGAAGATGATTTCTTAGATTTTAAAGTTCTTAAAGAAGTTTACTCTGTTGAAGAAAATCTAAAAACTTTGATTTTTGCTCTAGACTATATCAATAATCTTAAAAGTTTTGATTCTCCTATAATTTGGAATTCAGAATCACAAAAAGATGTTCTGGGAAAACTTTTAAAAGGAAGTAGGTTAGATATAACAGAACTTTTTGTTTTATTTATGTCTATTCAATTTAGTTATTTAGATCAACCTAGTGAGCACCTGAATGACTTTATACGCGTAGTTCGAAATTTGATTTCAAATACAAATGATAACTCAAGAAGAGAGTGGCCAAGATTAATCGAATCTCTGGAAAGCTTAATTTCTAATGAGAATGTATATGTAGTACTATCATCATCTAGCGAACAAGTTAGGTTGATTGGTTTTGATGTTGATCAAAGGAAAGAAGAGGTTTTTAAAGCAGCACAAATATTGACACATCCCAATTTTAAAGCGTTAATTTTTAAACTTGAGGACAATAAAAATTTCAAAGGGAATATAACCAACATTCTCAAAACGCCATTCACGAATAATGAGGATGATTTTGAAAGACTAAACTTAGATTTGATAACCTATAACGACGAATCTATAAATTTCCTTGAACAGATTTTTGAAGGTTATAAAGTAATTTCAAAAGATAATTTTAAAAAGATATGGGGAGATTTATTGATTACTGATTTATACTATCAAACTAATTATTCAAGATTGTTGTTTGAAGAATATTATGAAGATTTTCCATCAGTTCTTTTGTTTGCAAAACATTTTACAGAATCAAATATTAGTCTAGATAAGTATATAGTAGCCAATCAAGTCAATTTTGTCAAAATGCTAACAGAAAAAAACGAAGACTTTTCAACTATAAGGCAAGTAAATGAACAGCTTTATCTCTATTATATAATACATAGAAACGTATATAATGAAAGTTATAAATCATTCTTTAAGAATGATAATTATAATTTTGGTTGGCTAAAAAAAGAGACTGGTTTCAAATCTTATTTTAAAGAAGGTATAAGTGAGTGCGAATACTTTTCAAATGTGAATCCTATTTTTCAAGTTTATAATCATCAATTTCGATATAATTTAGGCATTAACAAAAACAATACTTTAAATATTGAGACAGTGGTGTCTGGTAAAATACGAGACCCATTTGAGAAAATAAAAGATTGGGCCATAGAAAATTAGATATATGAACCACATAGGCAAATCAGAACGCGACTCTCAAAACAGAATCATTCAGCTGTTTCAAAATGAGCTGCAGTATACCTATTTGGGCAATTGGGAGGAACAAGAACGCAACCAGCCTATAGAAGAACAATTGCTGTTTGATTACCTCATTAAAAATGGTAAGTATTCTAGAACACTGGCGCAAAAGGCAGTAGATAAGTTGGTTAAAACTGCTGCCAACTTATCAAGCGGTTTATACGACGCCAATAAAGAAGTCTATAAATTATTACGTTACGGTATAACGGTTCGAGAAGAATTAGGCCAACCTAAAGAAACCGTCTGGCTCATCGACTGGAAAAACCCAACATCTAATGACTTTGCCGTTGCAGAAGAAGTTACCGTAAAAGGAAAGCATATCAAAAGACCAGATGTCGTTTTGTTTGTAAATGGTATTGCGGTAGGTGTTATCGAGTTAAAACGAAGTAAAGTAGGCGTGTCAGAAGGTATCCGTCAAAATCTAGATAACCAGAAATCAGAGTTTATTCAAAAGTATTTTACCACCATGCAATTAGTAATGGCAGGTAATGATACCCAAGGACTTCGATATGGTACAATTGAGACTTCTGAGAAATACTACCTTAAATGGAAAGAAGAAAGTAAAAAGGAATACGATTATCTGATAGATAAGCAAATAAGTCAGCTCTATGAAAAAACTAGATTGCTCGAGTTAATTCACGATTTTATCGTCTTTGACAAAGGCACCAAAAAGCTATGTCGTCCTAATCAATTCTTTGGTATTACAGCAGCACAAACCCACATAAAGACAAAGACAGGTGGTATTCTATGGCACACCCAAGGCTCTGGTAAGAGTCTTACAATGGTCTGGCTTACTAAATGGATACGCGAGAATGTAAAAGACAGCCGTGTTTTGATCATTACAGACAGAGAAGAATTAGATGATCAAATAGAAAAGCTTTTTACGGGCGTAGACGAGACCATTTACAGAACAAAGAGTGGTAGAGATCTTATCCATGTGCTCAATCATAAAACGGAAATGCTGGTATGCAGTCTAGTTCACAAATTTGGCAGAAAGTCTGATGAAGGTGACTACGACTCTTACATTGAAGAATTAAAAGCCAGCCTACCTACGGATTTTGAAGCTAAAGGCGATGTGTATGTATTTGTAGATGAGTGTCACCGTACGCAATCTGGTAAATTACATGAGGCGATGAAGATGATCTTGCCAGACTCCTTATTCATAGGTTTTACAGGAACTCCATTGCTTAAAAAAGACAAGCAGAAAAGTATAGAGGTATTTGGACCGTACATCGGCGATCCCTACAAATTTGATGAAGCTGTTGAAGATGGCGTCGTACTCGATTTATTATATGAGGCACGAGATGTAGAACAGTTCATTACAGATCAAGATAAGATTGATGAATGGTTTGATGTTAAAACAAGAGGATTGACTGACGTCGCCAAAATTCAATTAAAACAAAAGTGGGGCACCATGCAAAAGGTGCTAGGGTCAAAGTCTCGATTGGCTAAAATCGTAAATGATATTATTCACGATTTTGATACCAAACCTAGATTATATACAGGCGAAGGAAATGCCATGCTGGTCTCGGGTTCGGTATATCAAGCCTGTAAATATTACGAATTGTTTCAAAGTGCAGGATTTACCAGTTGTGCTATAATCACATCGTATCAGCCACATCACGGCGATATCAAAGGAGAAGAAACAGGTGAGGACAGCCCTACAGATAAGCTTTTGAAGTATGATGTATATACTAGAATGCTTAAAGGCCAATCTACTGAAGATTTTGAAGCTTTCGCGAAAGCGCAATTCATAAGTGAGCCTGCAAAAATGAAGTTGCTCATTGTTGTGGACAAGCTTTTAACAGGATTTGACGCGCCATCAGCAACTTACCTATACATTGACAAGAAAATGCAGGACCATGGTTTATTTCAAGCCATATGCCGTGTGAATCGCATCGATACCGAGGATAAAGATTACGGGTACATCGTAGATTATAAAGATTTATTTAAAAGTCTTCAAAAGTCCATAGGTGATTATACCTCAGAAGCCTTTGATGATTATGATGAAGATGATGTAAAAGGATTGTTGAAAGATAGATTTACAGAAAGTAGAGAACGTCTGGAAACGGCCTTAGAAGTTTTACGAGCCATGTGCGAGCCGGTACACCCTAAGGATGAGCCTACGATTATCAAATTCTTTTGTGGAAACACAGAAAATCCAGCAGACATCAAAGCGACTGAAGAGAAGCGGGTTGGCTTGTATAAAGCAGTAGTTAGTCTCATAAGAGCTTACGCAAACGTAGCCAATGAAATACATAAATTAGGGTATAGCGACAAAAAAGCACGAGACATTAAGGAAGAGGTGTTGTATTACTCAGACTTGCGCGAAACTATCAAACGAGCCAGTGGCGATTATATAGACTTAAAGCGATTTGAACCAGGTATGCGTCAATTAATGGATTTGTACCTTGATGCAAGATCCAGTAAAAAGATTTCTGACTTTGAAAACAAATCACTAGTAGAATTAATAGTTCATGTTTCAGAACCAGGAGAGAACTATGAAACCAAAAAAAGTAGAGAAGCCGTTGCGGAAACCATAGAGAACAATGTAAGAAAAGCCATCGTAGAAGAAGCGAAGGCTAACCCTAAGTACTATGAAAAAATGTCTGCACTTCTTGACGAACTTATCAAGCTGAGAAAAGAAGAAACCATTTCTTATGCGGAATACTTAGAAAAAATCAAACAACTCGCAGAACGTGTAGCAACTCCATCAAGTGGGGCTACCTACCCGTCTCATATCAATTCCAGAGCGAAACAAGCGCTTTATGATAACTTAGAGAGCAATGAACATTTAGCAATAGCAGTGCACACCACCATCATAGAAAACAAACTAGACGGATGGCGAGATGGCGGTATTAAGGAAAAGAAGTTAATGCTCGCAGTAGGTAGAGTGGTGAACGATATCGATACTACTTTGAACTTGATGGAGATCATAAAAGCGCAAAATGAGTATTAACCAGGAAAAAATAGCATTTGCAAATGTTGAGATTGATGTGATACGCAAGGATATTAAAAATATGCACCTTGCTGTTTATCCGCCTAATGGTGCTATAAAATTGTCAGTCCCTACGAAGACAGATGAAGAAGTAATGCGACTTTTTGCAATCTCAAAATTAGGCTGGATTAAGAAAAATGTCAAGAACTTTAAAGAACAGGCTAGAGAAACAAAGCGCGATTATGTTTCTGGAGAAAGCCACTACTTTAAAGGCAAAAGGTTCTTACTAAATGTGAATCATCATAATGGTTACAATAAGGTAGAAATTACTGGAGCTAATAAGATTCAGCTTTGGGTAAAACCTGATGCCACTGTCGATGAAAAAGCGCATGTGATGAAAGAGTGGTATCGCAAGCAATTAAAAAGCCAGATACCTGAAATATTAGAAAAGTGGGAAAAGATAATTGGAGTAAAATCGGAGGATTGGGGTGTCAAACAAATGAAAACCAAATGGGGTGCATGTAATGTGGATGACAAACGTATTTGGTTAAATCTGGAGCTAGCAAAAAAGCCAACTATCTGTTTAGAATATATTCTAGTACATGAGCTGGTTCATCTTCACGAACGTAATCATAATGCTCGTTTTATCTCTTTGATGAATAAATTTATGCCTAAATGGAGATTACATCGAGATGAACTAAACAGCCTGCCTATCGTTCATAATGATTGGGGGTATTAAGAAAATATAGGGTATCATTTTCTCAGCCATCCTAGAACATTAGATTTTTCAACAATCCACTTTTTCCCTCTTTGTGTCAGCTTATAAGAAACTCTAGAAAGCGAAGTAGGCCCAGGGTTTTGTTGGATTATTTCTATGGAGCCATCATTAACCTTTGATATAATAGCAACGTGCCCATAAGGATTACCCATGGTACCATCCATAACAATCAGATCATCTACTTTTGGTTTGCTCAGACTGCCATTTCTATATTGAAGTAGACCACGCTGCTTATTTATTGTACCGTCAACAACGTTAGGATTATAAAAGCTTTTTGCGTGACCGTAGCTATCGGGCATTTTATGATTCAAATATTCCAAATAATAGCGTTTGACAAATTCCACACATTGATATTTGAGACCAACATTATAACCGTTGGTTACTCTTCTTCCTTCTACATTACTAACCGAACCGTTATAGTAAACGACTACACCATTAAAGCTATCCACCTCATCTCCTACTTCATAATTTTTGAGGAGATTAGTTTGGGTATGTAAAAACCCTAGTCCAATCACTAAGACTATGAAACAACTTAACACTATGTATTTCAAATAGGATTTGGACATCAATGTTTATAATTTAGGGGATTATGAATATACTAGATATACTTTAAGATGCCTATTCTCGAAGTGAAGCAAGATTTAAAAATTAAAATCTATGTTGCAGATGCATCCAATTTATGAGGGTCTAAGTTGACAAAACAACCTTAGGTTAAAACCTCTGATTACTTAATGAATACACATTTAAAGCATTGAAAAAAAGGTTTTGTTAATTGTCGGATTACAAATAACCGATGGTTAAACCCAAAACTTCTCAAAACCAAAGCAGCGGTTACTACAAATTAATCGGTGAAAGAAAGCAATAGCGGAATAGGATAAACAGCTAGTTGTATTATAACCGCAGGTTATTCTATTTTCAATATAATACTGAAGCTGATTGTTAAAGATTAAAAGTAAAACGCTCACTATAATCAGGCGGTAACATGGCTCCTACTTCACGCAAATAAGCTGTTAATTCTTTTTCACTCTTATGTCGAGTGATAGGCAAGAGCTTATTAATGATCTCAGAGTGTGAAAGACCATCATCCATATAGGATTGGTATAAGTGGTAAATCGCTGTATGACGAAAGCTATACAATCCATAATTTTCATCAAGACCTATCTTGTCTTTAATTTTTTTGAACCTACGAGTAAAGACATTTGTTTTTCCTTTCTCACTTGCGGTCCAAACCATAGGTTTATTTTTATAAGTCAGCAAGGTATCTTCATCACTGCTGCATTGCGCAACAAGTTCAGAAACCAGAGGTTTTAGCTTATCAATTATATTGATGGTAGCCATTCCCTTTTTAGTATCAACGAATATCAAATTGTCGGTAATGCTCTTTTTTTGAAGACGTATCACTTCTCTAGGCCTTAACATTGCAAAAACCATGAACTTGATAAAGTTCAACATGTAAGGATCATTCGACTCACAGAACTTTAATACTTTGGTCAACTGGACTACTGTGAAAGGTCTATTTTTGAGAGGTTTACTAGTTTCAGTTTTTATGCCTGCAATAGGGTTAAATTCGATCACATAATCTGCTACCAGTTTGCTAAATAGAGCACTTATAGCTCTTTTATTATTGTTGACGCTGGTAGGATTATTTCCTTCTTTTTTTAAATAGTTAAGGTAGGTTGCGAACTGTCTTCTATTAAATTCATTTATCAAAACACCAGCAATCATATTCTGTTTGCACCAATCTATGAACCGATTGTAAGCGTTTTCATATTGACCGTAGGTACTTTCTTTAAGTACACCTTTCTTATGAGATAATGCGGATTTGAGAGCATGTTCCAATGTCAAGAGTGAACCTTCTTCTCGATCCAATCACTTTTTTTCAAGAGGCGACCACCCTCTACGTAATGCTTCAGTAATCGCTTCTTGTAAAGCAAGCCCAACTCTTTTACGATCGGAAACTGTTCTAAATTTATTAAGTCCTTTATATAACTTAACAAGTTTTCCTTCATATCTAAAATAGATATACCAGCGTTTTCCTGGTGCAACGGTGGGGACCTTTTTACCATTCTTCAATACTTTAGGAATATAAAGCTTTGGTCGTTCGTAGTTATTTTTACCCACAGTTATTATAAAATGATACTCGCCTTGATACTCGGCAGGCTTTTCTTGTTCAACTATAAAAGTTGTCAAACATAAGAAAAGCCGCTGATATAGCGGCCTTTTCTTAGAAGTGCGGATGACAGGAATCGAACCTGCACGCCGTGAAGCACTAGATCCTAAGTCTAGCATGTCTACCAGTTCCATCACATCCGCGTACTGGTAATTCCCTATTTGGGACGGCAAATATACATACTTTCCCGATATTACAAATTCTTTGTAATAAGAAAATTTTGAGCTTCTTATCTTTACCTCAAACACCTAATAAATGAATACCAAAGCATACGTTGACCAACATAAGGACAGATTTATTGAAGAACTCGTGGATCTATTGAAAATACCTTCCATAAGCGCAGACAAAGCATACAAGGAGGATGTTATCAAAACGAGCGAAGTCGTAAAAACAGCACTGGAAAAGGCAGGTTGCGACCATGTGGAAATTTGTGAGACGCCTGGTTATCCCATTGTTTACGGAGAGAAAATCATTGACAAAAATCTACCTACAGTTTTAGTCTATGGACATTACGATGTGCAACCGCCAGATCCCATCAATCTTTGGGACAGTCCGCCATTTGAACCTGTCATAAAAAAAACAGAGCTGCATCCTGACGGTGCGATATTCGCTCGTGGTGCATGCGACGACAAAGGTCAGATGTATATGCATGTCAAAGCCATGGAATTCATGACGGAAAACAATGAACTACCGTGTAACGTGAAATTCATGATCGAAGGTGAAGAAGAAGTGGGCAGCGAGTCGCTAGGCTGGTTCTTGGAACGCAACCGTGAGAAGTTGGCCAACGATGTCATCCTTATTTCCGACACGGGAATGATCTCTAAAGAAACACCCAGCATTACGACGGGACTTCGTGGACTCAGTTATGTAGAAGTTGAAGTCACTGGACCTAATCGCGATTTACACTCCGGATTGTACGGTGGCGCGGTGGCCAACCCTATCAACATATTGTGCCAAATGATTGCTTCATTGCATGACGAGAACAACCACATTACCATTCCTGGATTCTACGACAAGGTTGAAGAACTAAGCAAAGAAGAACGCGCCGAAATGGCCAAAGCTCCATTCTCTCAAAAGAACTACAACAAAGCACTCAACATCGCGGCAGAACATGGTGAGAAAGGATACACAACGAATGAGCGCAACAGCATACGACCAACGCTGGACGTTAATGGAATTTGGGGCGGATATACTGGTGAAGGCGCCAAAACCGTTATCGCCAGCAAAGCATTTGCCAAGATCTCTATGCGACTCGTTCCAGATCAAAACTGGAAGGAAATAACAGAGCTATTCAAGAAACACTTTGAAAACATCGCACCAGACAGCGTGACTGTTGAGGTCAAACCACATCACGGCGGCACGGCATACGTCACGCCCATCGACAGCATCGGTTACCAAGCGGCGAGTGCGGCTTATGAAGATACCTTTGGCAAGACGCCTATACCGCAGCGCAGTGGTGGATCCATTCCCATTGTGGCGCTTTTTGAAAAGGAACTTAATTCAAAATCCATCCTCATGGGCTTCGGTCTGGATAGTGATGCGATCCACTCGCCTAACGAACATTTTGGGATCTGGAATTACTTGAAAGGCATAGAAACGATTCCGCATTTTTATAAGCATTTCACTGAAATGAGCAAATAAGCATTGGTTGATTTTTGTGGGCGACTTCCAGCCTTAAGTGGCTGGAACCGCGCTTTACGCTATATCTTTTTTGTTAAATCGATCGCCACAGCTCACGATTCTACATAAAAGGATGCCGCTACAATCGCTGTCGCATCGATGATACTAGCCACAATATTGGTACTATTGCTGCAGCCTTCTTAAAATGCTAGGAATGGAATCCAACTCGATTAGTGATAAAATTATAATAGAATACGCCTCTATACCAGATCGTGTAAAGGCGGCAGTTATTGATGGGATCCTTATTATAGGAGCCATGTACGGCGCGTCACAACTTTTGGGAAATTTTGAAAACGTTCCAGATGCTATTAGAATTGCCATTGCCGTGATCCTATTTTTGCTATATGAACCGCTAATGGTGAGCCTTTTTGGCGGAACTATAGGTCATATGTTTAGTGACATCACCGTTCGCCAAGAAAATCAGCCTCATGAGAACATTAATTTTTTCAAGGCATTAGTCAGATGGATCATCAAAGTCCTATTGGGCTGGTTATCATTGGTCACTATCTCGATGACTAAAAACAAGAAAGCGGTACATGATATGGCTGTACAATCCATCGTGATTCAAAGATGATGGTTAAGACGCAAAGATTTTGAGCTGTTAAAGTGGACTGATATGTTTCCGCTTTCGCGAAAGCGAACTCATTCAACTGTAACTTTTTAAATCAAATAAAGTCAAACTGATAACCAACCTACATTATCATGTTACTGACTCAAGAATATCGCGCACAGTGGTCGCCGGCTTCCAAGATCTTTTTCAGGTTTTGCTTTTTGTTTTTTGGCCTGTATATGTTTTTCATGCCCGCGAGGATTTTTATGGATCCCATCCTATCGTGGATAGGCCGCACCATATTTGAGACTTCGGGCAGGTTGGAAACTGTGTCAACCGGTAGCGGTGATGATACCATGTCATGGCTGGCGCTATTTTTACAAACGGTTCTTGCGGTATTGGGAACCGCAATCTGGACGGCGATAGATTTTAAACGACCGTCTTACAATAAACTGCGCTATTGGTTTATCGTGGTGCTACGCATTTTCTTGATTTTCTTCATGCTCACTTATGGAATGGTCAAGGTTTTTAAGATTCAATTTATGGATCCATCGCTCTTGCGATTGTTGCAACCTGTAGGCGATATGTCGCCCATGGGACTGGCGTGGACGTATATGGGTCATAGTAATGCCTTTAACGTATTCGTCGGTTTTGCAGAGGTTCTAGGTGGTATTCTACTTATTCCCAGACGTACCCAAACACTGGGCGCACTTGTTGTTATTGGGGTGATGACTCACGTGGCAGTAATGAATTTTACCTATGATATTCCTGTAAAGATTTTTTCCGTTCATCTGGTGCTGATGGGACTATTTATATTCCTGACGGACAGCCGGCGTTTTGTGGATGTCTTTTTCAAGAACAAGGCGGTCAAGAGTTATGATTATTACAATCCGGCAGATGGTGAAACATGGAACAAAATTGTCGTGTACTTCAAGTGGATTGTGGGTGTGCTGCTCGTACTTGCTTTCTCAGTAGGTGGTTTTATTGCAGAATATAACATAGGCCATAAAAGAGATAAACCAGATTATTATGGAATCTGGGAAGTGCAGACTCATGTGCAGCAAGGTGACACGCTAGCCCCATTGACAACGGCTACTGGCCGGTGGCGTTATTTGGTTCTTGACAATGAGAACCGAGCATCAGTCAAAATGACCAATGATAGCATCAAATCCTACAGATTTGAACTGGACAGTACCAAAACCAAAATCAAGATGTATGCTACTGATTCTAAATTTGATAGCTACAACCTTAGTTTAAGGTCTGTAGATTCGGTAAACATGAAATTGCAAAGTCTAAGTAGTCCTGATTCTTTACTTGTCGAGCTCAAAGCTAAAGATTTAAAAAGCTTTCGTTTGACAAATCGTGGTTTTCACTGGGTGAATGAATCGCCTTATAATAGGTAGTTAGAACGTTAGTTCGCTTTCGCGAAAGCGGAAACACCAACTATCGAACACTAATGTTTTGGGAATAAACTCTAATTGTGTCTGTCCCGCCACCATTATATCGAGTTGCAAATATCTCGATTCTATCATTTGGATTTACAGCTAAAACGCCATTTAAAGCCACGCTTTGAATCTGTAAATCATCATCGATCCTAATCAAACTTGTGGTTTCATTAACTATGGAACCATTTTGAGCGATTGCAAAAGCATAAAATTCGCCCGCAGCATCATAAACCCTTAAACTAATGGAAACCGATATCTGTATAGAACGACTTTTTTTTCCTTCATAAATTAAATCGTTGTTATTATCAGCAGACCGGAATCTAAAAAGGTTAGAAGCCACAAAGTTATTAGTACTACCTAATGAAAAAGGTGTGCCACTTGCTGCTGTCACACTTTGTGAATAAAAATCCACAACCGCGCCACCATAATAAATGTTACCACTAGACACTTCATCTGTTTCAGTAGGAATACCGGAACAGTTGACATTCCAATCCTTAGTAAAGTTGAAACCAGTATAACTACCTGTTGTATATCTACTCACCAAGATTCCATTCCCTACAAAACTTAACTGGGCAAGTGTGGCATCATTTGTAATTGTAGGATTTGAGCTCACATCAATTCCTATCTCACTATTACCTGCTTCTATACGTCCACCATTCATTTGCAGGTTGCTAAAAGTTCCTGTAAATCTCATAAACGTCCCTGTGTTTGAGGCAGTCCAGAAAATATTACTCACAAAAAAGTTGGCAATATTATCTATTGTTAATCCAGTACCATTACCTACGTATTGTGTCACACTTAAAAATACGGTTCCAAGACCACTCAAAGTTCCGACGTTACTCGCTCCCGCAATCACGGTGTTATTAATTAATAATAAATCTGAAGTATTGCCTGTGATATTGAATAACTGTTTGCCGTTACCAGATATGGTAAGATTGCGCAAACCACCGCCGCTGGATCCTTGAAAAAGTGCTCCAGAAGTATTGTTTCTTAACACGTCAGATGAAGAGTCTACGCCTTCAATATAGGCGCCATTAAGATTGATGGGGAAATCAAAATTGATCAACCCATTGATTTCATAGAGAAAGTCAGTCTGTAATAAATAACTTGATCCTGATCCTGCAGTCAACTCTTCTTGTAGATCAGCAATACTTTGAACCAATTTATATTTCGTTCGTCTTTTAATTGGATCCATCGATTCCCAGCTGTTATCTTCAAAAAAGAAGAAGCTATTTTCAGTTAGATCATATACCAATAAACCATTTGCTGGATTACTTATAGCGAGGCGCTGCGCAGTCGTCATTCTAGGAGTGAGTAAACCTTGTGTAGTTGAATTAATCTCCAATAATGCTGATGGGTCAGGCATTGTGGTTCCTATTCCAACCTGACCAAATGAATTTAAGCAGAAAACACAACAAAAAACTACTATCAAATTTTTCAATGTAGGTTTGTTTTAACAATTGATAATAAAGTTAATGATTTTAATTAACAATAGTTCATTATTCCGTTTATAATGCTTTTTATCTTCCTTTGAATCGATAAAATGTATTCGAATGGGTTATTGATGCATTTAATAACTGATATCAATAATTTATTCTTTTAAGAAATTAAACCGAGCTTTTCCTATCTCAATTGATACCGCAAAATCCTACCTACAACAAAGGTTATTGAAACGGTTTGAATTTTTAAATAGTAAAAACTTTACCTCTACACTTGTAGAACTGAATTATTATTCTACATTTGTAGAATACGATCTAAACTTGTAGAAATGAAATTATCGAAATCGGAGGAAGAGTTAATGAATATACTCTGGAAGGAAGAAAAAGCTTTCATGAAAGATTTGCTAGAAGCCTATCCAGAACCTAAACCAGCCAATACCACTATCGCCACCATGCTCAAGCGCATGACCGATAAAGGTTTTGTGGGCTACAACCTGCTAGGAAACAGCCGTCAGTATTATGCACTGGTAGAAAAAAGCGCCTACTTCTCCAAGCATGTCAACGGATTGATCAAAAATTTCTTCAATGATAGTTCGGCTCAATTTGCTTCCTTCTTTACTAAGGAGACCAACCTTTCTCAAAAAGAATTGAAAGAACTCAAGAAGATCATCGATGACCAAATTAAAAAGCAATAGCCATGGAACATTTCTTAATCAATAGCTCGGTTTGTTTGTTCAGCTTATGGCTGGTTTACAAGCTATTGCTGGAAAATACGAGTTGGCATCAGTTCAAGAGGTATTACTTTCTCGCAGCCATTCTCATTTCTGCAGTGATTCCGTTTATTGTGGTTCGTACTGTTGTAGTTCCGTTTACTTCTGGAGGTACGATTGATTTTACAACCATGGAAGCTGCAACTAGCGAAGTCATAGAGACTGGCTTCACGTTAGACTGGAACATGATCTTGCTAGCGATCTACGGTATTGGAGTATTTATCATGGCCGCTAGGTTTATTAAAAATCTATATGACTTGCGCATCAAGACTTCTGATGAAGTAAGCTCCTATGAAAATTACAAATTGGTATTGAGGGAACTGATTCAAATACCGCATTCGTTTTTTGGTAGGATCTACGCTTCCAAAACCGATTATCAATCAGGCGCTATTCCAAATGCTGTTTTGGAACATGAGAAAGCACATCTGGATCAAAAGCATAGCATTGATATTCTATTTATAGAATTATTGATTGTGCTCATGTGGTTCAATCCGCTAATGTATTTGATCAAGTATTCCATCAAACTCAATCACGAGTTCCTAGCCGATCAAGCTGTTTTGGCTAATGGAGTTGATACCAAATCCTATCAAGAAACACTACTCTCCTACTCGTCCAATAGCCAGAATCGGGCACTGGCAAATACCTTTAATTTTCCCATCATCAAAAAAAGATTTACCATTATGAAAACACACACCACCACCGCCAGCGGACTTTTAAGAAGTCTTGCCATTGTTCCAGTTCTAGCGCTTCTATTTATTGCCTGTGGCGAGGAAGAAGTCGAATATCTAGAAGTTGAAGAAACAATTATTGTCGAGGACGACTCAAAGAAGATTAATGAGAAAACGCTTTTTATTAAAGTCGGTACAAAGGAAGGAACAATTACACTGAAAAATGGATATAAATATACCTATAAATATAATTCTGAAGGAGAACTAGAATTATATGATGCTGAAAATCTAAAATGGGATTACACCGCCGATGGTTATACTCTTCCAGTTATTGAAGTTGAGGTTATAGAAGAAGAACCCTTAAGAGGAAAACCTATTGCTGAAAGCAAAAAAGTTGTTTCCTCAATCAATGAAGATTTCACTTATGACCTAAAAAATAATAAGGCTATCGAATCCAGCTTAGGTGATTTAAAGAAAAAATACGGTGAGGATATTATTGAAATTACAGAAATAGCTGAGAATAATGGATTTAAATATTATCGTTCGAATGACGCATCTGAAACTATTTTTCTTAACGAATATTTCGAGGTTGTAGATTTAAGAAAACTATCTGACGGAAAATTGAACTTAAGTAAATTTATTTTACCGCCACCGCCACCACCATTATCTCCATTAGAATTTATCGAGGCAAATAAAGAAGATCTAAACTATTACATCAATGATAAAGAAGTCAATGCCGCAGCTGCAATCAAAACGATAAAGTCTATAGGTCAAGATAAGGTTCAAGTTTTAAAAGACGCGAACGGAAAACAATCTATAAGAATAAAAATGTCGTCTGATGATAAAAAACTAATTAATCCGCCATTACGACCTGAAATAATAGAAGTGGAAAAGAATTTAGAGCAGGCTCTACAATCCTCTGTAAATTCAGTATCAAATCAAATTAAAGGTAAGCTATACGTCATGAATACGATTCAGATCCAAGACTCTACCCATGCCACAAAACAAATGATGGCTGAATACAAGAAACTTATTCAAGATTCTTACAGAGGCAATGATCGGGTTTGGAAAAACTCTGATTTGGAAAAATTGAAGAAAATCTATGCTCAAATGTCATCGTCGCAAAAAAGCAGTGTTGAAAAACTGCCGGCATTGCTTTCTTTTGATCTGAACGAGGTGCAACCCAATCAACCCAACCGTCGACAATTTGAAGCACTTAAAAATAAGTCCGAGTATGCTGTGTGGATCGATGGTAAGGTAATTGACAACAAAATCCTAGAGCAATATACCTACTCAGATTTTGTACATTTTGCTAAAAGTAAAGTCTATAATAATGCCAGATCTTTCAAATTTCCACAGCCGTTTCAAGTAAGATTATTTACAAAGGCTGGCTTTGAACAAGTGTTTAGAAATAAAGTTGATATCAAATAAAAAAAATGTTTCATAAATAAAAACCGGCACGATGCAACACTTCCTAATCAATAGCTCTATCTGCCTGTTTGTCCTATGGCTTGTGTATAAACTACTATTGGAAAACACCAGCTGGCATCAATTCAAGAGATTTTATCTTTTAACTGCACTGGTGGTTTCTATATTAATTCCAATGCTCGTTGTGAAAACCGTAGTCATTCCATTGTACAGTTTTCAGGCGATGCCTCAGCAGGCTTTTGAACAAGTTTCACCAGTGCCTATGAATGTAGTTGCAATAGATAATTCATTCACGATAAATTGGGGTTTAGTCCTGCTTGCAGTTTACGCTATCGGCTTCATAGTGATGTTATTCCGGTTTATTAAGAACCTATATGGACTTCGTTTAAAATCCATAGATCAGTTGGATAGCTTTCAAGACTACCGATTGATTTTAAGACCTAAGGTAGTCGTGCCTCATTCCTTTTGGAATACTATATATGTAGATATAAAAGAATATCAAGCTGGAAGAATTCCGCTAGAAGTTATGGAGCATGAAAAAGCACACTTAGATCAAAAGCACAGCATCGATATTTTTTCGATAGAGTTAATGATGGTTTTCACTTGGTTCAATCCGCTGATTTATATCATCAAATATTCCATGAAATTGAATCATGAGTTTTTAGCAGATCAAGCCGTTATAGAGCAAGGTGTGGACACAAAAACCTATCAAGAAACATTATTGCAATATGCTGCAAGAAGCCAAAACCGCTCACTTGCAAATACGTTCAACTTTCCCATCATCAAAAAAAGATTTACCATTATGAAAACCAACACTTCCAACTACAGCATTCTTTTAAGAAGTCTGGCTATAATTGCTGTAGTTGCTCTTTTAGTTATAAGTTGTGGCAAGGAAAAAACCATAGTAGAACCTGTGGTCAATCATGACATAATTATGCCTGAAATGGATAATCATGTTTTTGGGATTGATATTGACGGGTACCAAAAGAAAGGCACTTTGACCTATAATTATCAAGATTTCAAATATGAGATTTTAGATAATTTCCAGACTAAACTTTATACTATGAGCGGTGATGAAGTAGATCTTGAAAAAAATAAACTACACATAACCACTAAGTATGATGCAGAAAGAGAGATAAACAATCTTTTAAGAAATAAAAATACACTTACTCAAAATATAGATACTGGTAAATTAAAAATTCAGAATTTATCAATCAATAGTAAAGAGAAGATGCAAGAATTGTCATTAGAGCAATTAAAAGGTATAAGTTTTAAAGGTAGAGAAATGACAAAGTATATGGAGAACGGTGTTATTACGTTCTTAATATTTCCTGATTACAAAATCCGTAATAAACAAATTCAAGAACAGATGTACGAAAACTTAAGAAAGTCGCTGGGAAAAGACACACTTGAAAATTGAAGAACCCAGTTTATAGAGATCGATTAACTCAAGACGTAATTCTAGCGTACGCCAGTGTAAGTTCAGAGCCCTAAACATATAGAACATTAAAGTCTATCAATTTTATTTCATCCATGTAACATTTTACCACCTAGAGCGTTATATACGTCTAACTAAAAGTTTACATGCAATCATTTTTCATTTTTTGTAGCGGTGCAGATTCAGATCTGTTGGATAAGTGTAGTGCTGGAGAGCGCAACAAATACGCTGGGATAGGCGCCACCGTTTTCTTTACCGCGCTCATGGCTTTCTTTGCGTCTGCCTATGCGCTTTACACCGTTTTTGACAGCTATTGGGTCGCAACGGCTTTTGGGCTGGTTTGGGGAATGTTGATCTTCAATCTGGACCGTTATATCGTGAGTACACTCAAGAAAAGTGACAAGAAAATCAACGAGATCTGGCAGGCAACGCCACGTATTTTGCTAGCAATCATTATTGCTGTAGTAATTTCAAAGCCTCTCGAACTCAAAATGTTTGAGAAGGAAATCAACCGCGTGCTACTTGCCGAAAAAAACGAGATGACCCTTGAGAATCAGGAGCAAGTAGGATTGCTTTTTGCTGCTGAGGAGTCCGCTTTCGCGAAAGCGATACAAGATTTAAAAGACGAGGTCACCAACAAAGAGGCGGAAGTCGAAGCACTCTATGCCACCTACATCGCAGAGGCCGAAGGAACATCTGGCACTAACCGTTTGGGAAAAGGACCAGTCTATAAAGAGAAGCGCGACAAACACGACGCCGCACTGGCCGAATTAACCGCACTAAAACCAGCCAATGCAGAGAAAATCCTGGCGCTGGAAACCCAGCTTCTTGAAGTTCAAGATCGCGAAGCCGCTCAATTGCTAGCGACACAACCTATCATTGATAATTTTGATGGCCTTATGGCGCGAATAAGTGCCTTGAACAAACTACCGTTTATCATTTCGTTTTTCATCTTTTTACTATTTCTAGCCATTGAAACCTCACCGATTATTGCAAAACTACTTGCTCCCAAAGGTGAATACGACTTCAAACTAGCCGAGCGTGAAGACCTGGTCAAATCTTGGGTAACTCAGCAAAAGCAACAGCAAACCGTCATGGTACAAACAGATCGCGACCTGAACAATCGCGTCTATGCAGACATTGCCGATGAGGATGAGCTGTACAATTACAAAAAGAAAACCGCTCGCCAGCTTATGCAAAAACAAGCCGATGCTTTCTATGAAAAGCAGAAAGGCATTTTGGGATAGAAGATTCGTTTTGTGAGGATGGAGTCAAGAGATTAGAGGCGAGAATCATGACAGCTTTTTATTTATAGGTCATTCCACTGTATAGTGGAATGACTTATTTTCTAGTGGGATGTTTGGGAATTTACCAGTAAAATTTGAAGTAGATGAACCAACCGTTTCTCGACACTTCGACAGGCTCAGTGCGACGCTGCCGCTCGAAATGGTTTAGATTGTGCTACTTTTCAAGGAGTCTTGCAGCGCAGCGGTCATGACTCTATTCTCTATTTTCTTTTTTCCATATTCTATATTCTTATCAAAAGTATTTGAGGAAACTGAACGTAACTCATCTTTCACTGAGGTTTCAAACCAGCACCACAAAAACTATCTTGCAGCCATGTTTTTTTTACCCAAAGATCTAGACGATTACATTGTAAATCACTCACAAGACGAACCACAGATTCTCAAGGATCTGACTCGGGAAACGCATTTGAAGGTGCTACAACCTATTATGTTATCCGGTGCTTATCAAGGTAGGGTTTTAAGTATGATCTCACACTTACGCGCTCCTAAACGTGTTTTGGAAATTGGTACGTTTACGGGTTATTCTGCGATTTGCTTGATGGAAGGAATGCCTGCTGGTAGCGAGTTGGTGACGATTGATATCAATGAAGAGTTGAAGGATTTTGCAGGTGGTTATTTATTCCGCTTTCGCGAAAGCGTAAACTCTAAGATCATCGTGCATCAAAAAATAGGTGACGCCACTACAATTATTCCAGAGCTTGAAGGCACGTTTGATCTAGTGTTTATTGATGCTGACAAGCCCAATTATGTGAACTACTTTCATCAGGTGATGCAAAAGGTGAAATCAGGTTCCTTGATCATTTCTGACAATGTTTTGTGGCATGGTAAAGTTGTGGAAGAGGTCAAACCTAAGGATACTTCGACACCTGTGCTATTGGAGTATAATAGGCTGCTTAAAGAAGACCCAAGATTGCAAACCGTATTATTTTCTGTACGTGATGGATTAACGCTTTCGCGCGTCATCTAGAGTTTCAAAAAGAAGTATCGTGAGTTTATAGAAGAGAAATCCTGCGGTCAAACCTACCAGCATTCCCACGGTCACATCTGCTGGATAATGAACTCCCACAAACATTCTAGATAATGCGAAGGTGATGGGCCAGATATAAAATAAATAATACCACTTACTAGGCTTGTAATGCTGCAGCAGAAATACCACTATGGTTGTGGCTGCAAAACTCACCGCACTATGACCGGACCAGAAGCTGAAATTCTCTGGCATTTGAGCTATGTTGATACTGTCCATCAACATGGGTTCGTTGTTAGGTCGCAAACGCTCAACATTGTTCTTCACAAAGTCCGTAAGCCATAAAGTAAACACTGCTGTTGTCAGCACCATTCCTATACTAGCTAATCCTTTGCGCCAGGACATCGCTTGATATAATAAAACGAAGAAAAATAAATATAGTGGGATCCAATGTTCTATCTGGGTGACGAACAACCAGAAGTCGGTAAATTGACCAATCCATAAACCATTGAAAAAACTAAATATATCACGGTCTATCTGGACAAGGTCTTCCCACATTAAAACTTGCGTTTGATGGATCCAGAATCCTCAATCTGGTCCTTTACCTGCTCAATTTGTTTGGTAATTTCTTTGACATCTTTTGAAAACCCATGCTCATCTGCAGATTTGGTAATCTCATTCTTGATGTCATCTGTGGCGTTGCGTACCGTGTTCATTGCCTTTGCAATACCTCGTACAATTTCAGGTAGTTTATCAGAGCCAAATACCATGATAATGACTAATCCTACGATCATCATCTCTGGCATGCTTATAAAAAGAGGCATTGAAATCATGATGCAAATATACGATGCAGCCAATATCTGTAATATTGAAAAGCGTTAATTAAGGTTGATAGATGAAAGTTTCCGTGGTGGTTTCTAAACCAGTAGGAGTGGTTGTTTCTACCATTCGAGAACTTGGAAAGTCATCTTCTTGCAAGGTGTATTCAAAAGATACGAATCGGCTATCTATTGGTGGTCCGTTAGAGTTGATTCGCTCTTCCAGTGTGGATGGAAGATATCTTGTATATGGAACGAAATCATTAAATATGAGAAACCTGATAACATCGTTCATATCCCTAAACGGATTGTTATTGAAGAAATAGGTAAGCTCTATAGATGACTCTACCCTATTACCACTTGCTGACAAATTATTAACGCGCTCCACATTAAAGTTTTGGGTATATACGTATTGGGTCTGATCTACTATTGACCTAGAACCATCATTATTAAGTTGATAGCTTCTAACTAAATTGATGCGGTTTTGAAAATCAATGACCAACTCTCGTTCTTCAACCGTCATATCAGGCAGTGTTGTTCGTACTAAAATAGTGTTGTTTGAATATTCTAGACTGTTGCTGGTAGTTTGTCCATTTTCCAACTTTTCAAATGCTACAAGTCGATCATTAATGGCATACTCCATTGTAAAAACAGCATCCTGCATTCCTGAAAATCTAATCTGAGTAATTAAAGAATCGGTGCCATACTCGATATTGATATCCTGTATAATCGTCTGATTTGAGTCCTCAATCCTGATCTGGTGCAATCGCACTAAATCATCAATAGGTTCCAATATTTCTACCAGATCATTGTCCATGTCTGTACCGTCATCACAGGACGTTAATCCTAAGCATAATAAAGCCAGCAAAAAATAGGAATAAGACTCACGCATAGTATACAAACATAAAAAAGCCAGATTCATTGTGAATCTGGCTTTGTATTTATTTACAAAGAAACTTTACTAATTCTTCATTTCTTCAAACTTATCTACAGTAGCTTCTTGTGGCCATACATTGTTGGACACGTCTATATCTGCTGTTTCAAGATCTGGATCGATGGCGATTTTTGTAATCTCCTTAGTAGAACCTTTGGACAACGTGACTTGCTTGTCATTGTATCTCCAAATTTCTGCTGGGTGCGTTACTTTTTCAGTCGTTCCATCAGCATAGGTGTATTCTAAGATGATAGGCATTACCAATCCGCCTGGTTTGTCCACGGTGATTTGGTAGAAATACTTAGGGTTTTTGAGCTGTGCTCTTTCTTCAGGTGTGAAGTTATCCATTAAGTATTCTTTCAATGCTACCGCATCTTCCTTAGGATCTTGACCGTCCATTTCTGCTTTGTAATCTTCAGAGTCTTTCTTAACCATGAAAACCAAACCTTTGAATCGCTCTAGAGGAATATTACGCTCTGCAGCAAGTTCTTTCATCTCTGCATTAACTTCATTGGAAACATAGAATTGCTCTACATCACCTATAGCCATGTCAGTATATTGGGTGGAGTAGAACCAACCTCTCCAGAACCAGTCTAGATCCACAGCACTAGCATCTTCCATCGTACGGAAAAAATCTTCTGGTGTTGGGTGCTTGAACATCCATCTGTTGGAATACTCACGGAAGGAATAATCAAACAATTCTCTTCCCATGATCGTTTCACGCAAAATGTTTAAACCTGTAGCAGGTTTCGCGTAAGCGTTAGAACCAAACTGATAGGTATTTAAACCCTTAGTCATAATTGGTGCAATGTAACGTTGATCGCCGCCCATATAAGGTACAATCGCTGCTGCTGGTCCACGACGTGATGGGTAAGCATCAAGATCTGTATCACCTTTCAAGGCTTCTGGGTAATTTTCTCCAAAATCCTGCTCTGCTACATATTGTACAAAAGTGTTCAAACCTTCATCCATCCACGTCCATTGGCGCTCGTCAGAGTTAACAATCATCGGGAAATAGTTGTGTCCTACCTCGTGAATAATAACGGAAATCATTCCGTACTTCACACGGTCAGAATAAGAACCATCTTCTTCTGGACGTCCATAATTCCAACAAATCATTGGGTACTCCATCCCTTGATTTTTTGCGTGAACTGAAATTGCCTTATGGTAAGGATAATCAAATGTCATTCTTGAGTAGGATTCCAATGTTTGTGCAACCGCATAAGTTGACCATTGCTCCCAAAGTGGATTCCCTTCTGGCGGATAGATAGAAACAGCCATTACATCGCTTTTGCCAACTTTTACTGCCATCGCATCTGCGATATATCTTCTAGAAGATGTCCAACCGAAATCACGAACGAAGTCTGCTTCCAGTTTCCAAGTTTTAGTTCCTTGAGCTGTTTCAGCACTTCCTTGAGCCATTTTTTCAGCTTCAGCTTGTGTTCTTATAATTACTGGCTTGTCGTATGATTTAGTCGCTCTTTCATAGCGATTCATTTCTTCTTTAGTATAGACATCCTTGCGGTTTGTCAATTTACCAGTACCGTCTAACCAGTGGTCAGAAGGAACGGTTATGTTCACTTCAAAAGAACCGAATGGCAATGCAAATTCATCACGTCCCCAGAACTGGCTGTTTTGCCATCCTTCAACGTCATTATAAACGGCCATACGTGGATAGAACTGTGCGATTACATAAGAGCGGTTACCGTCTGGGGTTTGCTCATAACCACTACGACCACGACCATTCACGTGATCATTGATGTTGTAATCCCATTCAATGTCAAATTCAAAAGATTTTCCAGACTCTAGCTTTGAAGGTAATTCCACACGCATCATCGTTTGATTGATGGTGTATTTCAATGGGTTTCCTTTACTGTCAAGAACTTTGGTAATATTAAATCCACCATCAAATGGTTGCTCTAAGAAACTACCGGTAAATCCAGCAGCGGTTGCATAAGGATCAATTCTTCCACCTTCAATCATAGGTGTTTTACTGTCCTTTGCACGCATGTTTTGATCCAACTGCACCCATAAGTAGGAAAGTACATCTGGAGATTTGTTAGTATATGTGATGGTTTCATAACCATATAAATGATGGTTAACATCATCTAGACGCACGTCCATTTCATAATCAGCACGTTGCTGATAATATGCTGGACCTGGTGCACCACTGGCGCTACGGTATTCATTAGGAGTTGAAAACTCCTGGTACATTTGACGGAATTTGTTCTCGTTGTAGTGTTCTGGTGCTTTTTCTTCGGCTGGTGCATCTTGTGCAAAAGCGCCAAAAGAAATGAGCATCATACTCATGAACAAAAATTTAATTGCTTTCATTAATTATTGGTTTTTTTCTAGTTGTTGCTAAATTAAGAATAATGAGATCGTTTTACCGTAAAGTATTAAAAGTTTACGCGATCTGTAGGAGTATCCATACTGTTTAGTAGTGATTTACGTTTATCGCCTATTTTGAAATGGACTAAGTTTTTTTGATCTGGAAACAGCTCAAATAGTGCTTTGTAACTTACTTCAACAGATTTGGGCTGGTTCGCGACTGGCAATTCGATGTAAACAATGATTTGATCTGCATCATATTCTGCACCTATTACATTAGGTTCAACGCTAGAACCATCCACTTTGACGCGCAGTCTATTACTAATATATCGATTAAGAATAGGCTTTAAATCCTCAAGTCCATCTGCGTTTCCTAGCGTTACTTTTTTATCCATTCTCTCGTTGAGAACATCTTCCAGATCATCGATAAAAAAACGGGATACCATTTGCAGCGCCTTGCTTTTTTGATTGTATTTCACATTAGAAACAGATAGATAGTATTTGTGATCTAATTGGGTTGTTTCGCTTTCAAGAAATGAAATGTCGAAGAAGTTCACATTGAGCGCAGTCGAAGTGCGAAAGCGATATTCTTCAACATCGCTTTGCACATTTCCATCTGTATTGATAGGAAACGCACTACTAAAAACGGAACAAAAAATTGCCGCCATAAACGCGGAAGCCTTATTTAATTTCATAGAATAATCATGTGATTACGGCAAGAGCCACTCTATTTTGAACAATAACAATGCCTAAAAGTTATTACTCCTTGTTTGTATCCAATCGTTTCTTAAAAGTCGTGGCTTGCGCGTCTAGAAACTGCAACAATTGGAATTCATTTTCTGGTAATAACATCGCTTTGTTCAAGCCTTTCTCCTGAGCGAAAACCATGAATTCAAACAATTTATCTTCAGGAATATCAAGGTAATCCACCAGATATTCTGTGCTGTACTCATTTTGCAACAATACCTCTTTGAATCGGCTTTCTTGTTTGCTGGGCGCATTAACGCTCAAGTCTAGATTGCTCAATGCTCCATTGATCAATAATCCACCTAGCAAACCTACCAGGTTGAAAGAATTATATCGCAGCTGGCTCTGGTTAAAAGCAGTGTTTTCCAATGGAATTTCCTCTGGCTGGCGTATGCGATCAGAAAAAGTATTCTCAATGCGATCTACGGCCGCAACACGAATGTTGCGCTCACTTACCTGATCAAGTCCTGTTTCTGGCATCTCCGTTTTCTTTACCGCTACAACTACAGATTCATCTGTTACAACCACCTCATCCAGTAAATTTACACCTTGCGAAAAAGTAAGTAATGTAGTTCCCTTCTCAACGGTAGCCGCAGTGACAGTCACCGTAAATGGATCGTATTGAACCGCACTAAAGGAAAGCTTATCTCCTGCACGCACATCGATGTAAAAATTGCCATCTTCATTAGTCACCGTACCTTCTAAGGTGCTGCCATTGAAAATAGTAATGCCTTCCAGAGGCTCTTTAGTAACGCCTAGAATGGTGCCTTCCAATTGGATGCGATCTTGTGCGACTACCGCGCTGCTGATTAATAAAAATAGAAATAGGTACTTCATGGGATGTTGTTAAATACTAATATAAAGTTATAAAGAGTGAGCGGTGCCCATTGCCTGAAATTTGTTAAATACCTTTGGTTAAAACCAACTACACGTCATGCGTAATATGATTGTTGCCAGTACATCGACGCTTTATGGCAGCGGCTATCTGGAGTATTTGACGCCTATTCTTACTAAAAGATTAAAAGACAATTCCATTGAGGAGTTGCTTTTTATTCCGTTCGCGAGACCTGGTGGCATTTCGCATGATGAATATACCTCTAGAGCACGTAAGTTTTTCAAAAGGATAGATGTCAAAGTCAAGGGAATTCATGAATTTGAAAATCCAGTTGAAGCGATGGAAAATGCACAAGGCATTTTTACCGGTGGCGGTAACACCTTTCAGCTCATCAAAATGCTTCATGATCAGCAATTGATACAACCATTGCGCAAAGCGATGTATTCAGGTACTTTTTATCTGGGAACCAGTGCAGGAAGCAATATTTGCGGTCTCAATATAAGAACCACCAATGATATGCCTGTGGTAGAACCATCCAGCTTTAAAGCTACCGGTGCGCTGGCCTATAATATCAATCCGCATTATCAGGATCCCATTGCTGGCGATCAACACATGGGCGAGACACGCGAGCAACGCATCAAGGAGTTTCATGTTTACAATAACATTCCCGTCATAGGATTGCGCGAGGGCAGCTACCTTGATGTGCAGGACAAACAGGAAATTCTTAAAGGAAGCCTTCATGCCCGTGTTTTTCTTGCAGGAAAAACGCCTATTGAAATTGCTCCCGAAACGAACATTGCAACACTCAACTTAAACTTCTAAATTTAACTACACACCATGAATACAGATAACATCCAACATAAACAGAACGACCGTCGTGGTATATTTTTCCTAAAGCAAGGTGAGCAAACCATTGCAGAACTTACCTATTCTCTTGAAGATGATGTGATGACCATCGATCATACTGAGGTACAACCAGAGCACGAAAATCAAGGTTTAGGTGGTAAAATGATTGAGGAGAGTTACGCTTACGCGAAAGCGAACAATCTTAAAATCAATCCACTTTGCCCATTTGCTGAAGTCGTTTTTGACCAGCATGAAGAATGGAGCGATGTGCGCATTTAATGAATCTGCATTTTGAAACGGACAGGTTGTTCTTAAGACCCTTTGAATTAAGTGATGCAGCTTTATTTTACCAAATGAATGCTGATGAGGAAGTCATGCGCTACACTGGCGACATACCGTTTAACTCCATCAAAGCTGCCGAAGAATTCATCACCGATTACATTGATAACCCAGGAGGGCAGATTCAGAAATACCAAATGGGACGCCTAGCCGTTATTGAAAAAAGTTCCAACGAGTTCCTAGGCTTTTGCGGAATCAAAACCCATGAAGCAACGCAAATAACAGACATCGGTTATCGATTGCTTCGATCTCATTGGGGAAAAGGAAACGCCACAGAGGCGTGTCAAGAGATGCTGAAATTTGCTTTCGAATCGCACAATAAAAACCAAATCATAGCACACGTCCATGAGCAAAACATAGGTTCACAACGAGTTGCAGAAAAACTAGGCTTTTCAATGGATCATAGATTTCTATGGGATGGAATATTGCCAGGACGTTATTATAAATTGACAAGAGATGCCTATAACCATTAAAGAAATATCTGCGCTTGAAACATACAGCGTGCGCCATGTCGTCTTAAGGGTTGGAAGACCGATAGAAGATTGCGCTATGGATGGTGATGATCTGGAGACGACTTTTCATTTAGGAGCTTTTGAAGGCGATTTACATGTAGGAGTTGCAACTTTTTTGAAATCAGAACCAGTTGATTTACCGTTCTCAGTTGCATCAGATGCAAGCTATTACCAGTTACGTGGGATGGGCGTGGTTGCAGATCAACAGGGAAAAGGAATTGGCGCTAAATTGCTACAGGAAGGAATAAAAAAATTGAAAGCCAATAGTGTTGACCTGTTGTGGTTCAATGCTCGAATTAAAGCAGTTCCGTTTTATGAACGCCTTGGATTTGAGAAATATGGATCGGCTTTTGAAGTGCCACTGATAGGAACCCATTTTAAAATGTATAAGCAGTTATGAAGATTATCATTGTCGTATTCGCTCTGTTTGGTTTGATAACTCAAGCACAAATAGCTCCTGATGTGTTGACCGGTCAATCTTCCAACACTTCTAATTCACTTGAAAGAGAAACACAATCGGCATTAAAAAAAATGCAAGTGGCTGCCTTGAAAGACGGCATCAAGATAGAAGTTGCTTCAGGATACCGCAGTTTCAATAGACAACGCCAAATCTGGAATGGGAAATACAAAAAGTATAAAGCTCAAGGTCTACAACCTGATGCCATCTTTGATAAAATCGTGGAATATTCTACGGTTCCAGGAACCTCCAGACACCATTGGGGAACCGATATGGATCTGATTGACGGCAATGCCAACTATACAGGCTCAGTTCTGGTAACCAGTAAATATCACGGTGATGGGCCTTTTTGCAAATTGAAGGATTGGATGGATGCAAACTCTATCACTTATGGTTTTGAATTAGTCTACTCATTAAATAACAACCGAACAGGTTTTGAATACGAACCGTGGCATTATAGTTATGCACCAGTATCAAAGGTTTATTTACAAGAATATTTGAGCCAGATCGATTTTGTAAACTTTCTAAGGTCAGAAAATATTATGGGAATGGATCAGATCAGTGATGCAAGGTTGGAAAGATATTATCAAGAACACATTCAAGGAATCAACCCAAAACTACTTCCCGAAAAAGAGTAACTTTAAGTCCCCAAAACAACCATAATGAGACGCGGATCAGGTAAACTCAAACTATTTATAGGACTAGCTATTGTTGCTTTCGCAGTATTTAAATTCTGCTCGAGCGAGACCATTAACGAATTCACAGGTCAGAAACAATACGTAGATCTTACCGTTGAAGAAGAAATTAGCATGGGATTGAGTGCTGCTCCCAGTATGATGCAACAACATGGCGGATTGCTTCAAAACCAGCAAGCGCAAGATCAATTGGATCGTGTTGGAATGAAACTGGTTCAAAGCAGCATCGCTCAAAACACAGATTACAATTGGGATTTTCATCTTCTCGCAGATGATCAAACCATTAACGCATTTGCATTACCTGGCGGACAATGCTTTATTACCGCGGCACTATACAGTCAGTTGGAAAATGAAGATCAGCTAGCGGGTGTGATGGGTCATGAAATAGGACACGTGATCGCAAGACACAGCGCAGAGCGCATACAGCAACAAGGACTTGCCAATGGAGTCATCACAGGAGTCTCTGTAGCTGCAGAAGGTGGCGGACAAGCTGCACAGGCCATTGCACAAATGTTGACCATGAAATATGGTCGCGATGATGAATTGCAAAGTGACGATCTCGGAGTCAAAATGATGATCGATGCAGGTTATGATCCTTATGAAATGATAGGCGTTATGGAAATTCTAGCCGCTGCTGGTGGACCCAACCGAGTTCCAGAATTCCAGAGCACGCATCCAGATCCGGCAAACCGCGTTGAGCGCATTAAGGAATCGATTGAGAAGTATCAGTGATCGTTGTTGAGTTGAGAGTTGAGAGGTAAGAATTAAGAATAGTATTGACTGCCGTACTAAAAAGATTACAGATTTTATTTTATTTCAGAAATTATAGTTCCTTAAAAAAAGATGCTGAAACGAGTTCAGCATGACAAAGGCTTGTTTTCCTGTGTAGCCGCTTCGAGCGGCAATCGAGAAGAAGCGTTTTAATTTGCTAAAATATCGTGGTAAAACTATATCTCGACCTGCCTGCTGCAGGCAGGCTGTCGCTCGATATTGGTTTACTGGATTAAACTTTATTAAAACTAAAATGCTGCCGCTTCGAGCTGCAATTAAGAACAAGCGTATAATTGGAGATTTATACCATGCTCCATCACACATTCAAACATAAACTGTCATTGAAACTAGATACAAAAAGATGCTGAAACGAGTTCAGCATGACAGAAACTTTATCCAGATGTAGCTGCTTCGAGCGGTAGTCGAGAAGGAGCGTTTCGACTTGCTAAAAGATTGTCGTAAAACCATATCTCGATTGCCGCTCGATATTGATTTACTGGCTTCATCTTCGTAAAAACTAAATGCAGCCGCTTCGAGAGTCAGCCTGCCTGCAGCAGGCAGGTCCAGAAAGAATGTGTTAAATATTAATTACTCCTTAATCGTGACTCTGACTCCTTCACTATGGCTAGAGAATTCAGGAGCGTACATGCATTCCAATTCTGTGATCCCATTGGAGAATTGGCCAGCGTTGTTTGCTCTCACGTCGTATTCAAAAACGTAGGTTCCAGGTTTTAATTGGTCAAAGAAGAAGTGCGTTGCCACATCCTTGGTGCTTTGATAATAGCCCAAACCATCTTGATATTTGTATTTAGAAATAACATCTACAGGTTCAAAACCACTGGCGCGCATATCTTTTAAATGAACAAAGTCCAGGTCTTTGGTAGATCGTATTTCCATGCGGACAGTAACCAAATCACCTATTTCCAAAGCATCATCAGCGGTAATCTCTACCAATCTCTTTCCAGAATCTGTATTTACCTTTTTGAATAGTCGCTTCTTGATGGACATAGGCAGGTCATCGTCCACGGTGATCTTATCCAGGTCCTCAAAATATTGCCAGTACAAACCGCCATATCCTGTGACTTCGCTTTCGTTTTTCACTTCAACCTTAGCGTAGACTGGCTTCACTTCTTCTTCCTTGAGCGACACTTTGAAATATCCGGTTCCAGCTTCTTTCTTCACATCTGCCATCAGCGATTCTGGGATCGCTTTGTCACCCCATTTTATGACATTGCTTTCCTGTACGTCCAGCAATTGGTTGCCTTGCAGCAATAATGCATAAGTCGCATCTGCAGTGGCTTTTGTGGATTTCCAGCGGTTGGTGCGTTTGTTTTGCAACAACCAGACTTTCAATTCCTCCACGTTTTTATCATTGTTTCCTACCTCGCTAAAGGTCTCTATCGCCAGTGCTTGCGTCTCAATATTACTGGAATACCAGTTGTAACCCGTCACGTTTTCTTTCCAGTACATTCCGTTTTCATGGCTGTTTACAGCAGTTTGTCTTAGACCTTCCACAATTTTTTCGGCAAGGATCCCATTGCCGGCGCGCTCTAGACTTATAGACATCAATAATTGCTGGTAAATGGATTGTGAAGAGAAATTGGTTTCCGCTTTCGCGAAAGCGAACTCACGACCAGTCTTCAATACTCCAGTAAGATTTTGATCCTTCATGAAACTACGGGCATATTGATAATGCCAGTAATCCACGCCAAAAATGTATTTATCAAGCGTTTTATTCGTTTTCAAATACTCGTTGAAGCTCTTTTCCCAGGAGCGATCCAAGGCTTTTATAGCATTTTCATAAATACGATCTGTCTGTGGACGGTCACCATCATTGATTTCCAGCTTATTTAAATGCCCTATTCCAGCTGCGATATGTCTTGTGATGTACTCACTGAAACGGCCACCAGCAAACCATGGGAATCCACCATCGCCCATTTGTTGCGCTTCCAGTTTTGCTAGGGTTTTCTTTTTCTCGCGAGCGGTTCTGGCGAGATCAAATAAGGTAGCGAGACGCTTTTGCTTTTCGGCTTCTGATTGTGCATCGCGCAACCATGGTGTGTGAGCAAGAATGACACTTTTTAATTCTTCGTTTTTCTCAAGGTTGCTGGCGGGCACATCGTTTGCCGCCCAGCTTTCAAAGACTTCTTTCACTTTAGGATTGCTGTTCAAAATGTGGGCAGCAACAGCATTCGAATAGTATCTGGAAAAAGTTTGCTCGCTGCACTCGTGTTCAAACTCCATCAAATAGGGCAACGACTGGATTGCATACCACGACGGGTTTGAGGTGTATTCAAAAGTCAATTGGTGATTGGTTCTCGTGCTGGACGGACTATTGGCCAACTTGTCTAGGGTTACGCTTTCCGTTTCACCGGCACGTACCCAAAGCGCACGGCTTTCAGTCACCAGCATCCTGTTAGTCAATACTGGCAGCGTATTTTCCTCACCGTCAGAGAAGTTTCCTGATGTAGCGAGAACACGGTACGTTACCGCCTGAGTTCCTTTAGGAATATGGAAAGTCCAGTTTACTGATGCATTTCCTCCAGTTGCTGCCTCAAAAGATTGAATGTTTTGCGCATTCCCTAATTCCTGATCAATAGGTTGCATGGTCAATGCATCAAATAATTTTAGTGTCGCCTTACCGCTCATAGGTTTACCGGAAAGGTTTGCCACTTTGGTAGAGAATCTAATCGTATCTGTTTCCCTCAAGAATCGCGGCGGATTCGGTACGAGACTCAGCTCCTTTTGCGTTTGCACCATTCCTTCAAACTGTGCCGTTTGCGCCTGCTTGTTGTGCGCAAACAATCTAAACTTCCATTGCGTCAACGCCTCAGGCGAGGTAAAACTGAATTTTAAGTTTCCTTTTTCGTCTGTATAGAGTTCTGGTAGGAAGAAAGCGGTTTCATCGAGGTTCTTGCGCACCTGTACGTTTTGAAGTGCGAGGTATTCATTCACAATGTCTGCCGTGGAAACCCCTTTTTTAGTACTGATAATAATCACACCGTTGGCGCCACGGTTGCCATAAATGGAGGTGGCATTTGCATCTTTAAGGACGGCAACTTCTTGAACATTATTTGGGTCAATTGCACGAAATTCTGCTTCAGTCATTGGAACTCCGTCTACAATAATCAATGGCTCGGAATCTCCGTTTACAGAAGAAGCACCTCGCAATTGAATCAAGGTGTTTGCGCCAGGTTGACCACTGATAACATTTAATCCTGCAACTTGACCTTCTAACCTTTGGGTAACAGAAGCATTGGGACGATCTTCAACTGCTGGTGAAGAAATCTTTGCTGTAGTTCTATATGCCTGAACTACAACTGCATCTAAAGATGTTTCAAGTGAGATATTTTCAACAGCTCCTTTAACCAATATACTTGCTGGGTCATAACCACTGAAAGAGATTACCAAAGAGTCTCCTTGCTCGGCGTCAATCACATAATTTCCGTCAAAATCAGTTGTAGTTGCTATATTGGTACCTTTAATTAGAATTAAAGCCCCTAGAATAGGTGAGCCGGATGCATCTGTGACCTTACCAACTATCTTACCTGCAATAGGTCCAACTGGAGTCAGCTTTCGCCAGAGCGTTCTTTTATAATCTCTATAACGATATTCAAAATTCTTGAAGGTCAAGCCGTATAAGTTCAACTGCTCTTTATCTAACGAGAAAGAAGGCGCAGAAACATAAGGCAATCCAGCAGAAACATAAACCGTGGTTGCTCCAGCCAATTCGTTTGCCGTGGATGGATAGAAGTCATAGTTGCGGTTGTAAAAACTAAAACCGCTCCATGAACTGCTCGCAAACTCGTCCAGACTCTTGTCGTACATGCTGGCAAGAACTTCTGCTTGCATGCCGGTGCTGTCCTGATCTTTTATAGTAAATGACCACTCTTCATTTTCTCCAGGGTACAGTTTATTGCGGAAAGCCTGCGTCGTGATTGCAAACTGCTGCGTGGGTTTCACTGGTTTTGTGGCCTCAAAACTTCCAGATCTAAAATCATTGTATTTGTAGGTGTGATATTGAAACTTTAATGCTTTACCTAGCGCTTTACCCATGGCAAATTTCATGGTGGTTTTACCGTTAGGTAGATAGATCCATTTAGATTCTAATATCCGTTTGCTATCGTAAGTGGTCAGGTAGATGTAAACTCCATCTGTACTGGTGTAAAAGTTTACGATTGCCTGGTCTCCATCAACGCTCACATCATGACTGATGATGGAAGGTGTTGCTGGCAGGTCTTTGTTTGCCCAGATTTGGGCTTCTTGTTTTTCTTCTACAAATCCCTTCTCGTTATCTAGATTTAAATTCTTGCCTGCTTCCACAGCTTTTGCATAAATGATGTAATTCCCATTTTTCCATTGCTGGGTAATTGGAATTTTAATGGTGGTCAATGAATCTGTAGTAATGGTGGTTTTAAAGATGATGGGCGTGTTTTTCCAATCTTCTGTTTTTTCTTCTTTGCGCAATTCTGCCACCGGGAATTGGTTGCGGTACTCTTGTAAATTAAGCTCATGGAATTCTGCCTCTTCTAGGCCGCTTTCTACGATGACATGATCGCTATTGATATTGCTTCTTATTTGTAATTCGATGGTGGCATTTACTGGTTTGCCATTCAGATTGCGGGCGATCACTTGGACCTCGTTATTCTTCACGGTAAGCATCCCGTTGCGTGATATTTGAACTTCTATAGGTTTATAGCCCACACGTACTGTAGTTTCTGCCGTTCTGGTTTCTCCGTTGATATCTGTAACGCTGGCCTCGATGCGGTAGTTGTAGTTGGATTCAATATCCTTAGCCACGAGTGTAGAGTCGGGCAATGCTTTAAATGGTATCGTAAACGTTCCGTCTGCCTTTGTGATGGTGGTGTCGTTTGCTATGACCTGTTGATCAACTGGGATATAGCCGTATTTCCAATAAGGAACATTTGCGATACGTGTCACGGTATATACTACAGGAGCATCTGTAATGTTGCTGCCTAGTAATGCTTTTGCAAAACCTGTGACTTTAACGCTGTCTCCTATAATATAAGTTTCGGTGACTTCTTTGAAGTCGGTTTTAAATCTAGGGCGTTTGTATTCTTCTACTTGAAAGTAAATATCGCCGTCCATATAGTCATCAACGTTATCCCAATAACTTCCTTCTTCATCGCTTTCTAAGTAAATAGAAAATTCTCCTGTCAGTACCTCAGACGGTAAGTTGAACGAACCATTAACGCTTCCATAGGCATTAGTAACTAGCTCTTGAGTGAAAATTTCTTTTCCGTTGACATCTTCTACAACTACTTTAAATGATTCGTTAGGAAGCACTCGAGATCTATTATTCTCATTCTCTACCACAATGGACTTGAAATACACTTTCTGTCCTGGTCTATATATAGCTCGATCCAAATAGATAAACGCCTTTACCTGCTTCTCAGTTTCTGCGGAGTTGTCTCGATAGTAGCTGTTGTAAAATCGTGTTGAAAGGGTATCGCCATTTTTAGAAGCCTCTACCTTGCGGTTGTAATACTCATTATTCAGTAAAAAAGAGACCTGACCGTCTTTATTGGTTTTCCCTCTATAATTAGCAGTCCTAGCTTCATCATTGAAAATGTTTACAATTACATCTTCCATAGGCTTACCAGTATCCCTTTCAGTAGCAGTGAATACCGTATTACCAGCCGTGCTATGATTGCTCAATGCAAGATTTGAAACATCCATAAAAGTCCCTGAACTCAACTTCACTTGATTCTTTTGTTTGATCAAGACCAGGTACTTCCCTTTCTCTAATCCTGGAATGGCATATTCATAGGTATGATCAAAAGTATCATCACCTTTTGGTAGCATAGCAACTTCCAAATGAGCAAAAGAATTCGCTTTCAATGCCTTTTGAAAAGTAGCGTTGTGAATGGAATCGCGAAGGCCCTTCTTTTGATCGTAATCCTGAGCGACTTTGATGTAATACACCGTTGCGTCTGTAGCATTGCGATAAGAAATCACACCACGACTAGGTTTATTTGGAATAATATTAGACTGCAATTGCGAACTCAAACTGGGCTGGTAGATTTGAGATAACAATCGGGTGCATTGCAAGCTTCCGTAAGTTTCTGGATGTTTTTCTATCGCCGCCTTTGCAATACTTATAGCTTGTTGACGGTGGGCAAGCTTATTGTCATTTTCCGCATTATTTGAGCGCTGGAAATAATATTCTGCAAGACTGTGCTGGATCATAGTTATGGCACCATTTTCCGCATATTGAATGATCAGATTATTGTATAAGCTCACTAGTTGAGGCAAATCCTCATTATTTATCACCTGATCTTTGACAAATTCCAGTCGTTCATCAACCGCACCTAGATAAGCTGGTATCTCATTACGCTTTTTATGTAATTGCTCTAATGTAGCATATAATTGGATGACATCGTAACTGGAATAGAGTGTGTCATTTGCTGGTCTTTTTAATTTTATTAATTCTTCCGTTGGTAAGAACCCATTCTCTTTAGTCACTGTAAAATTATCGCGTGGCATGGTGATCCCGTAAGCACTCGTTTTGTAGAAATCTAAAGCATGATGGGCCAGCACATCAAGTAAACTAGGTCTCAATTCACGTCCTAGTGGTTTGATTTGTAAGATCGCATCATAATCTGCGATATTGATTTTGGAAAGTTTGTCACTGTCTGCGAGTGACTTCTGAAAAACACCTGAGATTTCACTGTAAAAAGTTTTAAGATCCCAAGCCATGAAATCATCTCCGCCAGCTTCTGTATTGGTTCTATCATTAATGCGCCATCTGTTCTCATCTAGATACTGTTGTAGAAGCTGACCTTTAATAGAATAGTAAATGTTACGCTCTGGGAATTTTGAGGAAGCGATGCGTTGATCGAGTTCTGCGATGACTTTTTTCTGCGCGTCTTCTTCTTTTACCAACCAGAATTTAGACTGGAAAATAAATACCTTGACCAGCTGCGTTTCATCTTTATTGCGTTTGGCTTTAGAAGCGATGTCATCCAGAATCACCTGCGCGTCTTCTAATTTGTTTGCAGCTTCAAATGTCTCGAGCTCTCGCCATTGCTCAGTATAGTCCTGAGCAGTAAGCATTTGAAATCCAAAAAAAGAAAAAACGGCGAGAAAGATAAAATGCTTCATGATAGTTAGCTATTAAATAAAGTTACCAAAATAATGGAAGGTCACGGCTTAAGACTACCAATTCTCGTACCGTTTACACATTGGTATCCTTTTTGCTAATTTAGCCGCATATGAAAAATCTTTTTCTTGTTCTGGGTCTTATTATGTGTGGTAGTGCTTTGGGGCAGTCCGCTTTCGCGAAAGCGGAACAGCTATACAAACAATCCAATTATAAAGCGGCATTACCAATATTCTTGGATCTTTTAAAGGAAAATCCAAAGGACCAAAAAATATTGCGTTACACAGGCCAGACCTATGGGAAGCTTGAGCAATTTGAAAACGCGACAAGTATCTACAAGCGATTGCTGGATACAAATGAGTCCAAAGCAGAATACCATTTCTTCTACGGTGGCGCCATGGGAATGTGGGCAAAAAATGCATCTAAATTCAAGGCTTTAGGTTTGCTAGACGATGTTAAATTTCATCTTAAAAAAGCAGCAGAACTTGATTCAAAACACATTGACAGCCGCTGGGCGCTGGTTCAGTTATACACAGAATTACCAGGAATCATAGGCGGTTCCTTTTCTACCGCGCGCAGTTATGCTGGTCAACTGAAGAAAATTTCACCAGTAGACGGTTACTTGGCCTACGGATATGTTGATGAATACGACAAAGAATATTCTGAAGCAGAAACAGCCTATAAAAATGCCATTAAAGTAGGTGGCTCACCGTTGACTTACATAAAACTGGCTAGTCTATATGCCGATAAAATGGATCGCCCAGCAGATGCTAAAGCGATTTTGAAAAAAGGTTATGAGGTTCATAAAGATGCTCAATTACTAGCCGAGCTAAAGAAATTGAATTCTTAGTAGCTATCTATCTTAAATTCTAAAGTGGTTGCGCGGTTAAAATCTTATTTTTGACCTCAAATTCCATTTTTATGCGCGTACATTTTATCGCGATAGGCGGCAGCGCCATGCACAATCTTGCTCTTGCTCTTCACCATAAAGGTTATAAAGTCACCGGTAGCGACGATGCTATTTATGAACCCAGTAAAAGCCGTCTAGAAAAGAAAAAACTACTGCCCAAAAAGATGGGTTGGTTTCCAGAGAAAATCACCAGCGATCTAGATGCCGTCATACTAGGAATGCATGCTAAAGCTGACAACCCAGAACTTCTCAAAGCCCAAGAATTAGGTTTAAAAATCTATAGCTATCCTGAATATCTTTTTGAACAATCAAAGGATAAAACGCGAGTCGTTATAGGTGGATCGCATGGTAAGACAACCATTACATCCATGATTTTACATGTAATGCATTATCATGATAAAGAAGTAGATTATATGGTTGGTGCACAGTTGGAAGGGTTTGATACTATGGTGCACTTGACTGATGATAATGAATTTGTGGTCTTGGAAGGTGATGAATACCTCTCCAGCCCTATTGATCGCAGACCCAAGTTCCATTTATATCAGCCGAATATTGCTTTGATTTCTGGTATCGCCTGGGATCATATCAATGTATTTCCTGATTATGAAAACTATGTAGCACAATTTGAAGAATTTGTCGATCTCATGAAAAACGGAAGTATTCTGGTTTACAACGAGGAAGATCCAGAAGTGAAACGCATAGCAGAAGCAAGTATAAAACCTACCAGAAAACACGCTTATAAAGTTCCGGAACATACGGTGGACAATGGTAAAACCTATCTAGAAACACCAGAAGGTGACATGCCAATTGAGATTTTTGGCAAACATAATTTGAGCAACCTTGCTGGCGCGAAATGGATTTGCCAACACATGGGAATTGATGAAGATGATTTTTATGAAGCCATTGCAAGTTTCAAAGGAGCCTCCAAACGTCTAGAAAAAATCGCCGAAAATCAGAAAAGCGTTATTTATAAAGATTTTGCCCATTCACCCAGTAAGGTAGAAGCCACCACCAACGCCGTTGCAGAACAATACAGCGAGCGCAAAACCATAGCCTGTCTAGAACTACACACCTTTTCAAGTCTCAACCCAGAATTTTTAAAGGAGTACGCAAATACTCTTGATGCAGCTGATGTTGCCGTTGTCTTTTATAGTCCAGATGCTGTAGAATTGAAGGGTCTAGATCCTATTTCTAAAGATCAAATCAAGGAAGCCTTTAATCAGGATGATTTGATTGTGATGACTGATCCTGCAGCGTTTAAAGATTGGCTGTACGAGCAAAAACTGGCTCATACCGTGTTACTATTGATGAGCAGCGGTAACTACGGCGGACTTGATTTTGAGAAGTTGGATAAATTGATTTAAATAAATCATGAGGTTTGGAATACGACATTGAAATAGATATTCTGAGAGAATTACTTAACAAAGCACCAGTAAATTCTGTATTTATCGTTAATGGTTTTTATAACGAAATCTTGAGTCAAGAATATTTTCAAAGATTGTTTGACAAAAATTCAATTCCAAAACGATCTGAAAACTCACATTATAATTTTTGTTTGACTCGAAATTTTATTCAAATTCTAAATCAAATGTTTGACGAAGAAGGAGATAATTTCATAGCAGACATAACACATTTTGCTATTAAATATGAAAAACGATTGTTAGCAACTAGTTATGACGGTATTTCTGTAATCCAAAATGATAGTAAGCATTATGTTTCAAGTTTTAATTCTCTAGCTAAAAAGTGTGATGAGAATATTGAAATAAAGTTTCTGGAAAAAATAAATGATCACGGCTTTTTTGATTAGAATTTTTAAATGAATCATCTAAACAATCCCCATTTTCTTCAACAAGAAACTCGCATTCATATTAGTTGCGACACCATTTTTAAAAGTGTAATCAAAGAATAATTCATCATCGATGATCTGCGCATCAAAATAATAGTTGGAGATGTGTTCGTGTTCTGTGGCAACATCTGTAAGGCTTAGGTCGTGTGTTGCAATGATTCCCGTTGCTTGCTTGAGTGTTAATTTCTCGATCAGTTTTCTGGAACCGCTAGCTTTATCGACACTGTTTGTTCCTTTGAGAATTTCATCAAGAACTATGAAATACTTTTCATGCTCCATCTTATCTACAATAAACTTCAAACGTTTCAACTCGCTGAAGAAATAAGACTCATCATCTTTCAAAGAATCGCTGGTTCGCATACTGGTGATCAATTTAATAGGCGCATATTTTGCATTGCTAGCACAAATAGGCAAACCAGTATTTGCCATCACGATAGACATGGAAATAGTTCGCAAAAAGGTACTTTTCCCAGCCATGTTAGCGCCGGTGATGATGAAAAACTCACCCGATTTTATTTCAATAGGATTTCCAACAGCTTTCTGCGGATTCAATAATGGATGAACAGCTTCCGTAGCCTTGAATTTAAAGTCACCAGATTGTATTTCTGGGAAAATGTAATTGGGATGATTATAGACAAAATTCCCTAGCGAGTTCAATGCATCCATCTCCGCAACGGCATCTAGCCATGGTGCTATGTAACTTTTATTGGCGGTCAACCATTGTTCAATGGAATGAACCTGCTTCAAATTCCATAAAGCAAAAGCGTTAATAAATATTCCAACCAAAAGATTATTTCCCTGATCTAATCGAACCAGAGCACGACCCAAATCATGCAACCTACTTGAAGCCGGTTTGCCATCTGTGATGACTTTAGCTTTCAATTCTTGGAGAATCTCGCTTTTGAAATCGGCTTGTTCGATGAGTTCTATGAGCTTGCCATATTGTGTGAAAAACTCTTCCAGTTCAGAAATGTACTTGTTAAGTTCAATAATTTTTGCGGCGTATTTACTGAAAATCACGAGTCCGATCAGGAAAATTCCCAACAACCACCAGCCGCTTATCGCATCCATGGCATACAGCACACCAATCACTATGGAAACTGCTAATTGAACATATCCAAGCCACGAAAATATCTGTGGTACAAAGTTTTTATAGTCATTGATCCACGTTTTTACCACAGAAGGCTTCGTATCATTATCCAGCAATGAAGCCGTGGCTTGATAATCCTGCCTATAGTCTAGCATTTTACTCAATTCCTGAAGCGCTTCTTGACGTTTAGGAATGTCGTGAATGTCATTTGCCATTAACCTCGAAGCGAGCAATCGCTTTCCATCCTTTAAAGCCGTTCTATTCAAAAACTGAAAAAACGATCCTATTCCAAACAAATCGATATCGCGACTGTAATCGTGATCGTCATCATTGAATTGAGCACCATCATCCAGATGATGAAAATTGCCTTTTCCTATTTCAATTTCCTGCTCGTTGAGTTGCTGTAACGCATCGTAATAATTACGCGTCTTTTTAAGGTTCTCATGGCGAGCAACAAGAAACAGAAAACCTGCTATTCCAGCGATTACAAAGACGGTAACTATCTGCCAAGAATTTGAGAAAAAATATATCCCTGCGACAGCGGCGACAAAAACTAATAACCTAACGACACCAGAGATGCGTAGTTGCTGATTGTATCGCTTTCGCGAAAGCGAAAACCGTTCAACACGCGCTTCATAAATAGAGAGTAGTTCTTTCAATCCAGTAATTTTAATTCGGCTTGTAGTTTTTTTGTCATTCCAGAAACCACCAGCTCATAGCTGTGATCGATCCATGTAAAAACCTCAACATCTGGCATGGATTGATTGACTCTAATAGTATTCCAGTGTTTCTTGCTCATGTGAAATGCGCCAACCACGACACCGTCAAATTGCTCTCGCAGCTCAATAGCCGTCTGTGGATCGCACTTGACATTAATGGCTTGCTCGCCTCGTTCCCATCGACCAAGGCCCAACAACATGAACATCTTGCCCATGACCTTGAACACAAGCGTCTCGTTGTCAAAAGGCATTTCTTCAGTTGTGCCCTTCTTATTCAAACAATAGTTTTGTAACTGATCAACTTCCACTATTCGGGTAGCTTTTTGGTGTCCATCGCTTTATCAAGAATCAATGCTGTATAATCCAGTTTCCAGCCTATGGTTTGTGCCAGACCTTCCATGAGTTGGATGGTGTTCAACGCTTCCTTCTGGGCTTGTTCCATCAGGCCGCTTTCTGGAATCTTGTCAACGATGTGCTGTTTTGCATTGCGGGTTACCTCAGTTAAGTCGTCACTGGTGAAGTAATTTGCCCAACCTTCACTTTTATCATAGTAATTGAAATCTGTCTCAATACTCATGAGTTGTGGTTGCGGGAATTCCGTCAGTCTGATGATTTTATTTTCTGTATCGCTATCCATGCGGATTTTTGTCAGATCAAATCCTATGTGAGCTTTGGCGTTGATAAGGATAATCGCCTTTTTCTTTCCCAGCAGGAAGTTGGCTATTTTGTCTTTTACGTTTTGGTAGTGATAGATTTCGGCAAAATCGCCTTCTACAGTAATGAATTTACAGACCGTACGTATCTTTTCCATAAGCACGACACTTTGCTCCTGCCGGTTATCCTTAGTAGAACCACCAAACCATCTAAATACGAAAAACGCGGCAACAGCTCCAACGGCCAGCCCTATGAATAAATACTCCATACCGCTAATTTAAAATTTATTGAGGTGAGTATTCTTGAAAGCGTCAGGATATTTGAGTCCAAAACCCAGAATACGATCAAAACCGATGTGTGCCAGCATCACCACGCCCAGCATCATGACCGTTTCTTGCTCCATTACAAATCCACCTATCAACAAAACCATTACCGTAAGGTTGTGATGAAAAATGTTATAGGTGATCGCTCCAATCTTAGTATTAATGGTATAACCCAACATGCCAATGTCTGGATATAAAAATAATCCTGCAAATAGCCACCAATTGTCAAAAAACACGGCGTATAAAATGAATCCTGTACCTAAATATGCGATTCCCTCAGATCTAACAAGCCATTTCATCACTTCACCTTATATAGAATAGGCCTAGACGGCGCCGCATCATTTTCTATAGGCGCGACCTGTAAATCTAGGATGTAGTTTCCATCAACTACATTGCTGGGAACATAAATCAATTCAGTGATTGTGGCGTCCATGCGTTGCTCTCCATCAAAATTCCAGAAGGCTTTATGAGCAAGCAGTGCACCATTGTCTCTTTCTTTATCAACGCTTGGTAGGTCGATGAGGACATGTTTTATTCCGCTTTCGCGAAAGCGTAACATCACTTCTTCCATCAAATACGGCGGGTTCGTATTGCTATAGTTCCTGCTTTTCTTTGCATCTGTATTAGGCAGTGTGCGTATGATCACTACCTCCACATCTTTGAGATCATCAAACATGGCTGCGGTAATAACCTTATCACCATCTCGATCTTCTGGAGTTACACTAAATAGTTGGGCCGTGAAAAAACTCTTGTCTAGCGCATCGTTCACGCTGTGGAATTCTTCGGTAATATGACCAATACATTCCGTATGCGTTCCATGACTGTGCGGATTAAAAAACACATCATTGAAATTTGTGCTACCGCCCAAGGAAACTTTTCCCACATAACCGTCTACCTCAACATGCGTGATTTTAGGTTGATCAATGTACCAAGCGCCTACACCAGCATTATTCTGCACCGCAAGACTGATATCGTTGGGTTTATCAAGGTCGATTGAAAATGATTTACCGTCTATAATTAAGGTGGTTTCCATTAGATCTTTTTTTGATGGGGAACAAGAGACCATCGCTGCCACGATGATTACGCATAAAACTTTCATGACTTGGGTGATTTTTGAGCAATAGTGAATTCAATATCCCAATGAGCAAGGTATTCAGATAATGGACCTAAACCAACTGATGCCCTTCTATTGTCTACATTTTCAGGGTTTTCCAAATCATAAAGTTCATAGGTCGCTCCATTCATCAATACTTGAGAACCATAAATTTGTGGCTGTCCTTTATCCAGCATCATTCGATCTTTCATTAAGGCAATATCTTGTTGATCTAAGTCTCCGATTTGGGCTGCTTTTTCTAATGTGGGAAAGTATTGCTCTCGTTTTTCAGCGCCTGCATGTTGGATTACTAACCATATAGCTTGAAGGGATTTATCGCTTACCTTTTGTGAATTAGGCATCCCACATTTTTGCAAAACCAATTCCACTACTTCTAGATTGTTTTGATCAATCTCTTGATCCATCAAATTGTCCGTTCTATTTTGTTGATCACGATCATAAACTTCTTCTAATAGCTCATTAAGTTCTTGACAGTTGATCATTTCAGCATCTGTAACTAATGGAGTTTTCTTGCGGTTTTTCCTTTCTAGAGCAGAATCATTTAATTGAACTTTAATGAGTTGCATATCATCATTGATAAACCAGTCAGCATATAATAAATCCTCTGATGCTGCTTTCCTTTGTTTATCATTGAGCAACTCACCGTTTATGGAATAATACAAGACACTATCATTAACCTTAATAGAGTTTGAGAACATCAGCTCTTTCATTTCATCATAAGTCAATTTAGTTAGCTGCGGTTCCTTCTCAGTTTTACAACTTGAGAACAGTATCACGATCAGAAAGAAAAAAAAGTAATGTTTCATGAAATGAGATTCAGCATGAAGAGTTCGCTGGCGATACCATCGCTAAGAAATTTTCCTTTGCGGGTGACCAGCAAGGTATCGTCATCTAAATATAACAAATGATCCTTGAGATAACTTGCAGATTGCTTCAATAGATATTCTCTAAACTTAAGACCATATTCTTGCTCTACATGAGTCAGTGAGACACCATAAATGGTACGCAAACCCGTCATGATATACTCGTTGTAACGGTCCACCATGGTTAATTCTTCCACTTCTTGAGGCAGTTCACCGGCTTCAATGGCTTTGAGATATTGGACATTGTTGTTAATATTCCACGCACGCCTTTTGCCGTCAAAGCTGTGCGCGCTGGGACCAATACCTATATAGGATTTACCGGTCCAGTAAGCGGTATTGTTGCGAGAAAAGAAGCCATCCTTGCCAAAATTTGAAAACTCATAGTTTTCATAAGAATGCAATTGCATAGTGTCCAGTAAAATATTGAACTGCCGCTGTGCCTGCTCGTCATCTACTTCATCAATCACTCCTTTTTCAATAAATGTTTTGAGCGCCGTATCGTCTTCCACGGTAAGCGCATAACTTGAAATGTGCGGCACCTTTAACTCAATAGCCTTGTACAAATTCTCCCGCCAGCGATCATCGGTAAGTCCAGGAATCCCATAGATTAGGTCAATAGATATGTTGGGAAAGCGCTTTCGCGAAAGCGAGATACATTCTATCGCCTCAACTGCATTATGAGCTCTATTCATCAACTTCAGGTCTTCCTCAAAAAAGGACTGCACACCAATGCTGAGTCGGTTGATTTTAGTTTTTGACAAAGCTTCAATCTTTTCAGGAGTCAAATCGTCAGGATTTGCCTCCAATGTGATTTCTGGATCATCGCTGACATCGTAATTTGAATAAACCGTGGAGACGATTGCATCGATAGCAGTACTTTCAAGAACGCTGGGCGTTCCTCCACCAAAATAAATAGTCTCGATGGAAGCCGTATTTGCTTCATCGCTTCTCAGCTTCAATTCTTCCTGGATCGCTGCCACCACTCGATTCTTATGCTTCATCGACGTGACAAAATGAAAGTCACAATAATGACAGGCCTGCTTGCAAAACGGAATGTGAATATAAATGCCACTCATGTGCAACAAATGTAACGTTGAATCGTTAAAGGGATGAAATGAATATAGCGATCAGGCGAAATAATGTTAAATGTTGGTTTTTAACGGATTAAAACCTTATCATTAGATACATTCGGCATGATTTGTGAACCTTTTAACACGAACCGAAAAACCCTAGAAATCAGTATGTTAAATAAAATCTTAGTTTTTTTATTCCTAGCAGCATCTTGGAATATGAGTGCAGCAGATGATGCGCCACTAGTAAATCTTTCCCTAAACAATAAAGATGTTAAGACGTTCCAAAACACAACTCTTCAGCTGAACCTAAAGGCGCAGTTGATGGCAAACTCAAACTGGAGGAAATTAATCCAGCAAAAAAGAATGTCTGTAAGTCTTGTAGACTTGAACGATGCTGAAAACATAAAATATGCCAGCATCAACGGCAGCAATATGATGTATGCTGCAAGTCTTCCTAAAATAGCTGTTCTATATGCAGCAATGGATGCCATAGAAAAAGGTGAGTTGAAAGACACTCCAAAAGTTAGAGACGATATGTGGTTGATGATTTCAAAATCAAACAACGCAGCCTCTACTAGAATGATAGATCGTGTAGGTTTTCAAAAAATTGAAGATGTCATGTGCGATCCATCCAATCCTTTTTATGATAAAGATGGTGTTGGTGGACTTTGGGTAGGTAAAAGATATGCCGCTCAAGGGAAAAGAAATCCAGAACCTATTAGAGGATTGAGTCATGCAGCGACTACTGATGCTGTGGCAAAATTCTATTATCAATTAGCTACTGGTCAATTGATCAACAAAACCAGAAGCAAGGAAATGTTGGATATTATGGAGAATCCATCATTGCACCACAAGTTTGTAAATACACTTGATCGTATTGCTCCTGATGCAAGACTTTTTAGAAAAAGTGGATCATGGAAGAACTGGCATTCAGACTCCATTCTTGTTTGGGGTGAAGATGGTAGAAAGTACATTCTTGTTGCTCTTATAGAGGATCCTAATGGTGAACAAATTATTAGAAATTTAGTACAGCCAGCAGAAATGGCATTGCGCAAATCTGTTATCTTGCCTATCGAATTAGAACAAGAGAATGAAGTGGTTGTCCGACAGGATACGTAAAGTTTTTGATATACGGAGTGGTGAGCTAACGATCTCGTTACTCATGCAACTCTACATATTTCTTATCATAAGTGCGTTACTCGTAGTTAAACCTACGGTCAACGCACTTTTTCTTTCTGAACTAGGCGCTGATGCACTTGCTGAAGCTTTTGTGATTATTGCACTTGCTGCCATTGCTGGTTCCCTACTTTACAACAAGTCCTTAGAGCGCTTCAAGCTCAAGTCGTTGATACGCTACACCTTATTGGTCTTTACCTTAATCTTCATGATTATGGGTGTAATGATAGCTGTAGGATATTTCAATGGTATTCTAGCCTATTGCTTCTATACCATCGTTGCTCTTTTTGCCTTGCTTGCTACAAGCCAGTTTTGGGTCATGGCAAATGTGGTATTCAATGTTAGGGAAGCCAAAAGACTTTTTGGATTCATAGGCGCTGGTGGAATCGCAGGTGGAATTGTAGGTGGTTATCTAACCTCATTGCTTGCAGAGCATGTAGGTAACGGTGTACTACTCATACTGGCTAGCTTTATGATTCTAGGCTGCATCTTTGTGATGAATGCCATATGGCGCAATCGTGTAGACAAACTCAGTTCTTTTAAACGTAAAGAACGTGCTACAGTTTCCAGCGAAAGCAGTGTGAAACTCATTTTCAATTCAAAACACCTTACAGCCTTAGCTGCGGTAATCGGTATTGGAGTTTTAGTAGCAAAATTGGTTGATTATCAATTTAGCTACATATCATCCAGGAATATACCCGACTCGCAGGAACTGGCATCGTTTTTTGGATTTTGGTTCTCTACGTTCAATATCGTTTCCTTAGTTATTCAGCTATTTATTACCAGGCACATACTCTCCAAAAGTGGCGTAAGTACTGGTCTAGCTGCATTACCAATTGGTATTGTTTTCTGTTGTGTGGTGCTCCTATTTGTTCCTGAATTATGGATCGTGATCGTTCTAAAGGGATTGGATGGTAGTTTAAAGCAATCGCTCCACAAAAGTGCGGTTGAATTGTTAGCATTACCTATCCCGAGTGATGTGAAAAACAAAACCAAAACATTTATAGATGTAGTGGTTGATAGTATAGCCACAGGTTTAGCAGGACTTATATTGATTTTTGTAGTGAGAGCATTTGATCTATCTCCAGTTTTTATAACTGTATTGATCCTTGTTCTTGTTGTCATTTGGGTGATCATGATTATGAAGGTGCGTGATGCTTATTTTGGAACTTTCAAGGAAATGATCGTCAGCAAGGAACAAATCAAATTGGAGAAACGATCCAATAGCTTGATACGAAATAACATGAAGGTTGTTTTTGAATCTGGTGGTTCAAAGGACATCCTTTTTATGCTAGAACGTGTTCCAGAGTTGGCGCATCGTTCCCTAAAAGCACCTATTTTAAAACTATTAGATCACGATGATCCTGATGTAGTTGTCAACGCGATCCTAAACTTAAAATATATTGACCGTGGCCATCCCGTAGCTAAGGTTCACGATTTGATTTATATTGAAAACGATGATGTGGTGCTCGCTGCGATGCAATATTTAATGAGTCAGGACACCAGGTTTCCAGAACAGTTTTTTGAAAATTACCTGGATCACGAGAGCGATTATATATCCAGCGCTGCCCTTTTATGTCTGGCCCAAGAAACGGAAGACAATCCCAAACTAGCGGCTAAATACAATCTGGATTTACGTATCAATCTCTTTCTAGACGAGCTGGATCGCAACCAGGACAACTTTAGAAAGGCAGAAATTGTTGAGTTGATAAAAGCTTTGGGTTATGCTAAAGGTGAGAAGCGCCATCGCTTTATCCAACGCTATTTTGATGATCCAGATCATGAATTGAGGTCTGCTGCCATTATCGCAGCCGGCAACACGGCACATGAGAACTTTCTACCCATGTTGATCAATGAGTTGGAGGATGAACGCTTTCGCGAAAGCGCAATCATAGCCATCTCAAATTATGGCAACAGCATCATTACCTATTTAATAAAGCGTTACAAAGATCCAGTAGCACCCAAGACCGTGAAGAAATATTTACCCGATATTTTGCTGGAATTAGGAACTACAAAAGCAGTACGTGCGCTATTAAGCTTGAGTCAAGAAGGCAGCCTAAAGTTGCGCACTAGAATCACCAACGAACTGTCTCAGTTCAAAAAGCTAAAAGGTGATCTTCATATTTCCCAACGTGTATTTTTCAAATTAATTAGATCTGAATGTGAAGAATACAAACTATTAGAAAGCTCCTACTATTGCCAGCGTATTGTGGAACGATCCAATTTACATCCAGATCGAGTTATAGACATTAATGAATCAGGCTCGAGAAAACAGCTCATTATAGGTTTACGCAAGGCATTGGACAATAATCTTAAACGCATTTTCAACATTCTTGCATTGCACTTTAATTCCCGGGACGTTTTTATCGCGTATCGAGGTCTTCAAAGTGAGAAAAAGGAAACACGACGTGCGACCATGGAGTTTTTGGAAGGACTGATATCGCGCAACTTCAAGACCCAACTTTTCCCTATCATAGAATCTGCTATTAGTAGTAATGAAGCTAATCTTTCAGAAATTAACGATAGAGTGCATTTACCTACTGAAAAGCAATGTTATCATCAGCTATTGGAATTACAGGATCGCACCATCAACAAGCTTGTTATTAAGGTAATTCAGGATTCTGGAAAGGAAGAATTTATGCCATTGCTAGTTAGAGCCACAACAAAAAAAGACCCCATTGTTGCCGCGGCAGCAAGTGAGGCCTATGTAGAAATGCGCAATATTAGAAATATTGCTTAAGGTGTGTTTCTAACCTTCTGAACGTATTGCCTTATCAATAGCACTTGCCAGATACATGTGGTCTCCAGCAGAATTCTTACCTAATATATTTGACATCAAACACACGATGTAATTGGTGCCATCTGGATGTTCTACTAAAATCACACTATTCATGTAATTGAAATTGGTTCCAGCATATTTGGCTCCACCGCCACTATAATAACTTCCAGATTTGAAATAAACAGACGCATCATTAAGTCTTGGACTATAGGCATATCTAATCCTACGGTCAGTCATATACATAAGTCTCTTGAGCTCCAAGCTTGATTTTTCATCTACTATCTGGCCCTGCTCTAATTTTATAAACCATTTCATTAGGCCTGCTGGCGTTCCTATACTTCCACCAGTTGCTCTGGCGATACGATCTGGACCATTGGTAAAGAAACTTCCCAATCTCCATTCATCATGAGTGATACCCAAGTCACGCAACGGCTGATTCACAATTTCTGTAGCGACCTCTGACAACATTTTCTTGTCGGCTGTTTCCCAATAAGCATCAGCTTCTTCTTGGGTCAGGTCAAAATACTCATCGCCAAATAATTTCATCAACAAAGCTTCTCTCCACACGATACTTGCGGCACCATTGTTACTTACACTCAACATATGATCGACCCATTCATAGAGCGTGAATTCATCGCTGGCAACTACTTGTCTCTTAACCAACTTGTCCTTTTCCATATTATAGATAGGTACTGTATGATGATCACCAACTCCCCAAACTCCAGATTTGACTACCTTATCTCTCATCAACTTGGTACGTACATGAAAATCCTCTGGGCACAGAGCCGCTATTTGAGTGAAGAATGCCGTTGCTACAGCAAGCTTTCCAACACTACCAGGCTGGAAACCGCTCTGCTCATTCATTTCTGCATATCGGGTGTTATCTGGATCTGTTATATCGAGAACCGTGATAGCATAACCGCTACGTCTAGGAAACAATCGGGTCATCTTGTCCTGGAAGTCTTCATCAACCACCATGAAATCCTCTGTAGAAGTAGTGTCTTCACACAACCAAAGATTGATTTCTTCTGTTTTCTTGAAGGAACCTGGTTTCAGATAATATTCCGTAATGGTACTGTCCAATGTTTTTTCAAGTCGCTTCAGGCGCTTGATTCCTGTTCTTTCGTATCCATCAATAGGATAAACGGCCATGGCGATTATAGCTACAATCAATATGGACGCGATGTAATAATGCTTTTTCAATTTTTGATGTTTTTATTAAGATACAGCTGTGTGTTTAAGTTCACATCACTGTCTATGGATGATAGATATTCTGAATTCTTTGCCTGATCATTTTCTACAAATGGTCTGATCTGGAACAGGTACAACTTGCCGTCTTTGAAACCTAATTCAATATCCCAGGCTCCATCATAAGTTCCATTCTTGGATCCAGGCATGGTTTTATGTGCTTCTTCCGCAAACTGTTTGATGGTTATTAGGTTTGCATTAGTCAAAATGCTGCTATTGAAATCTGCATGTTCCATAACAGATCCACCGGTTACCGGCAACTTGCGTTGCTTATTCTCACGTGCTGGAGAGATGAGTTCACCTTTGCCATCTTGATCGATAAGATAGGTCTCTGCAGACTGGCCATCAACGGCACCACCAGCACCTCGACTCATAGCTACAGTAACTTTATTATCGTCATTATTGATAAAATCCTTTGTAATTAACACACCACTGTAATCCACATCGACGGTTGGGATAATTAGTATTGACGGATAAACATTTTCTGGATTCTCAAGGTAAGCTTGTCTCCATTTGAAACTACGCTCTGTATAAGGTGATGCCCATACATCTCTAATTCCCTGAATAATTTTATCTCTTTCCACAGCATTAAAGACAGTAAGATTCAAACCTGCTCCCGTAAATTCCTCAAGATCTTCCATGTTGGTATCGCTACGTAAAAACACAGGTACTGATCCTATCTTATCACCTAATACAGTTTTGAAATCACTTTCTAATTGACCAATGAATGCAGGCTTCATAGGCATTTCATTGATGGCAGCTCTAAGTTTAGTGAATTCTGCTAGCTGATATTTAATAACAGACGATTCTTGAACATCAGCATCCCTCATTGATTTTGCCGTATTGAAAATCTCTGTAAGATATTGCCAGTAAGATTTACCTTGACCAGGAATCTGCTGATTCATGTGATCTCTGAAAACCCCAAATGGAATTACAATTCCATTGACCACGTGTTCTGGAAACAACTGTTTCAATTGTCCAAGATTAGCCGCTTTTGGACCGCTTAGAATTCCGCTATCAGAGCTGGAAACCTTACTCATGTTGAGTGGCATGGTTCCATCAAGCTTAAGTTTACCTTCTGGAATCCTGATGGTTTTCTTTTCTTTTTTGTTATCTGTAAAAAGTCCTTTTTCAACGTCAGACATCTCACTAACAGATTTGATTACGACCGTACCACGACCGCTTACCGCATAGAAGATTTCCTTTCCATTAAATTTTTTGAGATCACTCAGGTTATCGGTTGAAATAGCTGCATTTGGTATTCCTAGATTTCTAGCTAGTAGTTGAACGTGCGATACCAAATTACCTTCAGAAACGGTTGCAATTCCAGCAACTGGTTTCAAGTCACTAGGTGGTCTGTCAAATATGTAGATTTTATTAGGGTCAACGGTCATGCCTTCTGCATTTCCTTCTACGACAACCAGTTCTCCTTTTGCATAACCAGCATTCAGTCCGCGCACTGTTGATGGATTGCTAACATTCTCTACTTGACTAGTCAATCCTATTTGTCTTGAGACAAGACCGCCTAGTTCTCCTATAGAGTCTCCTAAAGGTAACAGTAAGGAACTACGAATGCGGTCATCGTAAAATCCATATGCCAAAGGCTCAAACTGCACATACTCCTCAACCACATCTCCATAAATAGCATTCACCATTCCTGTTCCCCATTCTACCTGGCTACGTGCTGCAGCTATAAAATCGAGTAAGTCATGCGCTTTAATGGTTTCTCCTTCTGTAGAAAAAAGTCTTGGTTCTATCGCATCCCATTCCCATTGTTCTACATAACCACCAGCGGCAAGTGCCTCGCTAATTGCGTATACTTTGTCAAGGTGTTCTTGTAGTGTATTTGGTTCCCAATTAGGCACTGTTTGAAATATTAATTCTTCCAGTCGCAAGCTCAATTCCAATGCAGAAGTTCTGCGCGTGCCACGCTTATCATCCTTGATATTGCTTCTAATGTCGCACATCAACGATGCCGCTGCGGGAATTAGAATGGAAGGTTCTGTCTCGTTTGTATAGCTTGACGAGAACAATTCTGCTTGCTTGCGTATGTAAGAATCCTTATCCCAGTCAGCAACCATTTTTTGAAGACCTGCAACCGGTACCGGTTCAAAGAATTCCTGCATCACATCAATGAGCTTTTCAAACTCTTCTCTTTGCTTAAAAGTCAGGTCATCATTATATTCTTTGACCCATTCTTGAGTTGATGCTATATCTTTTGCTTCTGGATTTCCGTGAATCTTGATGCGAAGATCCATGAATTTTGGGTGTTTTTCTGCTAGTGTTTTACTAATACTGCGTACCTCTTGAGCAAGATTTGTATCTCCATCGTGCGGTAAATCTCTCAAACTCTCTCGCAATAAAAAGAAATCACGATCAATCAAATCATCGTCACCTAAGATCGTATAATAGAATTTGCGACCCCATTCTTCTTCATCCTCAATTTGTTTGGCACCGCGATAAAAACGAGATTTTTCCTGAATCCATCCATTATCTGCCGCTACTAAATAATTGTTGATTTGGTATTGTTTTAACCGCGAGTGATCATTGTCTCCATCCCAAAAACTCCATAGGTCTGCAGCTGCTAGAATCTCGCCAAAATAAATATGATTACGCCTTGCAAGTTGCTCGATTTCGGCTTTATAACTTGCGTGCTGGATACCACCGCCTATAGCGTCTGGACATGGATCTTTTGAGCCACGTTGGGTTCCATCTTCACAAAACCATTCGATTCTTTTGTAGGGACCACGATCTAAATCTCGATATTCCTCGATCATCGCTGCAATGCGGTCGTTGGTAAATTCTTGAGCCACGGCTGACATTGAAAATATCAAAAGGACACATAGGGAAAGTGTAATTTTCTTCATTATTCAAAAATAGGATTTTGAAGGTAAGTTCTTGCTGTTTAAGAGCGGTTTAACGACTTGACAAGCCCATTGCTTAGCATGGTCATTTCTTGTTTGAATAAATACATGTTTCAATATGCGTACCACGATTTGGGCGTTCCCTGCGGGCAGGCTATTCGCTACAATCTTTTTAAGCTTTTTGAATAGCACGTGGTGCATTCCTAAACCTTAAAAAGGATTTACGCTGCTATCCTTAACGCCATTTACATCAATAATAGAATGATGTAATGATGCAGTGATGGTAGATGGAAATTACGCTTTCGCGAAAACGATATAATCAGCCAGCAGTTACTTGCAGTTGATCCGCTTTTTCAAATGCAGCGACAGTAATATTACGCTTTCATTAACAGCAAGTGACTACCACCAACGATAACTTGAAGTAAATTTCAAACTATGTCCATTTTCAGTAAAATAAAGGGAACGATCGACTTGATGAAAAATATCGATCTGGAAAAATTAGCCGCGCTCAATGCAAAAGTTGACCTATCTAAAGTTATGGATACGGTAGGCGAACTTGACGATCGCCAGCTTGCTGGATTAATGAAAATGCTCTCTACTAAAAAGAAAAAGGGACAACATAAGCTGCCGCCTATTGATGGTGATTTCTATAACCTAAGTCTAGAATTGACTGAAGCGCAACGCGAGGTTCAAATGAAAGTGCGCAACTTTATGGAAGATGAAGTGCAGCCTATTGCTAACGATTACTGGAATCGTGCCGCGTTCCCACACGATCTGATTCCTAAAATGGCCAAGCTAAATATTGCTGGTATTGCTTATGAAGGTTATGGTTGTCCAGGAATGGACTTTGTGACCGAAGGAATTATTGCAGAAGAGGTCGCACGTGTTGATGTATCGATTTCGACGTTTTTTGGCGTTCACAGTGGACTCGCCATGGGATCCATTTATATATGTGGTAGTGAGGAACAAAAAGAGGAATGGTTGCCTCAAATGGCACGAATGGAAAAGATAGGTGCCTTTGGGTTGACTGAGCCAGAAGTGGGAAGCGGTATCGCCGGTGGTATGGAAACTACCTGTCAATGGGATGGAGAGAACTGGATCTTGAATGGTCAGAAAAAATGGATAGGTAATGCCACATTTGCTGATGTTATTATATTGTGGGCAAGAGATGTCGATTCCAATAGAGTCAAAGGATTCTTGATACGCAAAGGCAATCCAGGATACCACGCAGAAAAAATGGAAGATAAAATGGCGTTGCGTATTGTACAAAATGCGATCATAACGTTGACTAATTGCGTTATTCCAGAAAGTGATCGCCTACAAAAAGCAGATAGTTTTAAGGACACCGCAAAAGTCCTGCGCATGACTCGCGCTGGTGTGGCGTGGCAAGCTGTAGGTTGTGCTCGCGGTGCTTATGAAAATGCATTGAAGTACACTAAAAAGCGAGAGCAATTTGGTCGCCCTATTGCTAGCTTCCAGTTGGTTCAAAACCATTTGGTTGAAATGATATCCAATTTAACCAGCATGCAAACACTGTGCTTTAGATTGAGTGTGATGCAGGATCAAGGAATTCTAAAAGACGAACATGCCTCACTGGCTAAAGTCATCTGTTCCATGCGCACCAGAGACATTGTTTCTCGCGCACGTGAGGTCTTAGGTGGTAATGGAATTTTATTGGAACACAACGTCGCCCGTTTTGTAGCAGATGCAGAAGCGATTTACAGTTATGAAGGAACTAAGGAAATCAATAGTTTGATTGTAGGTAGAGCAATTACCGGCTATAGTGCTTTTGTAAGCTAGAATCACCCGAAGTATTAAGCTTTCTACAAATCCATGATAAGGTTGACTTAAAGGCAAAGCTATTCCTACAAATTGGTTTTATTTTTAAAAGAAAAAACTATGAGTGATAAAGGAATAACAACGATCAACCCAGCTACAGAGGAAAAACTAGACTTCTATCCATTCATGACAGATCATGAATTGACGGGAGCTATTGCAAAATGTCATGAAGCTTTTCTAGAGTGGAAAACCAAAACCGTTGAAGAACGAGGTAAGGTTTTAAAAGCTATTGGGAAGAAACTGAAAGACAACAAAGCTGAACTTGCCAAACTAATGACTGCTGAAATGGGAAAATTACTTTCCCAAAGCGAACAAGAAGTTGATCTTTGTGCCGGTATCTGTGATCACACCGCTAAAATTGCCCCTAAAGAACTTGCAGATGAGGAGCGTGAGTTACCTAATGGTGGTCGTGGACTGATTACCTATTCTCCTATTGGAGTTATATATGGAATTCAGCCATGGAATTATCCTGCTTATCAAGTAATACGCTATGCTATTGCAAATCTTGTAGCTGGTAACGGTGTTTTATTGAAGCATGCAGAATCTGTTACTGGATGTGGTGAAAAAATCAGAGAGATCTTTGAAGAAGCTGGATTACCCAAAAATTTATTTACAACATTGGTGATTAGCCATAATCAATCTGACAAAGTAATCAATAATGATCTTGTGCGTGGAGTAACCTTAACAGGCAGCCCAACAGCAGGTGAGATTATTGGAGAGAAAGCTGGTAAAGCGTTAAAACCTATGGTTCTAGAATTGGGATCAAATGATGCTTATATCGTGCTGGAAGATGCAGACCTTGAAGTAGCGGTAGAAGCTTGCGTAAAAGGAAGAATCTACAACAACGGAGAAACATGTATCGCTGCAAAACGATTTATAGCTGTGGACGCTATTTATGAAGATTTCAAAAGAGAATTTGTAAAAGCTATGAAAGACATCAAACATGGTGATCCTACAAGTGATGAATTTGATATGGGACCTATGGCACGCAAAGACTTACGAGAAGATTTACACACACAAGTACAAAACAGTGTAAAAAACGGAGCTAAAGTTCTATGTGGCGGTGAGCTACCAGAAGGAAAAGGGTATTATTATCCTTCAACAGTGATGGAGAATATCCAACCAGGACAACCAGGATATGATGATGAACTATTCGGACCAGTTGCCTCACTTATTAAGGCAAAAGATGCTGATGATGCAATGCGTATTGCAAACGATAGCCGCTTTGGGTTAGGTGGTGGAATCTTTTCAAAAGACGAAGACAAAGCCTTTGAAATGGCTAGCAAACATTTTGATACAGGAATGGTATTTGTAAACTCCTTTGGACTTGCACAACCTAATATGCCATTTGGTGGTGTGAAGAGATCAGGTTTTGGTCGTGAGCATGGAGGATTTGGTATGAAGGAATTTGTAAATGTCAAAGCAATCATGAGATTGCAAGACTAATAGCAATTGCATAAAATTAAAAACCACGGCGATGCCGTGGTTTTTTTTATTATGTGATATTTCAAGTCCTATTCCATTTCGTCCAACTCATCTGTTGGATCCCAGAAAACGTAAGCTAGATCCTGCACTTGATCGTCAACGACCTTGACTCCTTCACTTTCCAATAATTGATTCATCAAATTAGAGCCTTGAAAATGATGCTTCCCAGTAAGTAATCCTTTACGGTTCACGACTCTATGTGCTGGAACATCAGCATCTGAATGCGACGCATTCATAGCATAACCTACCGCACGACTACTGCGCGGCGCTCCTAGATAGGATGCAATAGCACCATAGCTAGTGACTCTTCCAGCAGGAATTTGCTTTACAACCTTGTAAACTTTTTCAAAAAAATCTGTTGCCATTAATTGATTCTTATTAAAGTAAAAACAGCAATTGCTAGCGTTAACGCAGATAATAGGTAGTGAACTTTTCTAGCAAATGTATCGCTATCAAATTTCAGTTTTTTCACGTATTTAATGTAAGCGCAAAGCATTAAAAATGTTCCTATACTGGCACCTATAATAAAAAGATGTGCGGTAGGAAATTCAAAGATAAAGGCGTCCCTACTTGCGAGAAAAGAACTAAAACCCAAATAAAACGGAATGGGAAAGATATTAAGAGCAGATAAAATAATTCCTTGACCTACCAGCTTAAAATCAGATTTATGAACAGTCTTGAACTCTGGTTTACTATCCAATCTGGCTCTAATGAAGAAGAAAATACTAAGGCCAAAAAATATAATAATAGCAAAGCGTTCCACCAGCAGCAAAACATCTGGATTGAGACTCAACAATTTTGAGAAAAACACGCCGATATAAACTTGTGCAATCACAACTGATGAAGCTCCTATTGCAAAAAGTATGGCAGCTCGCTTGCCGCTTTCAACACTTATTTTTGCGGCTGTCAAATTGAGTAATCCTGGCGGTATCACACCTAAGAACCCAATTGTAAAACCGAACAACAAGTGTAAAAAATAGGTCATTGACGCAGCTTGAACTTCATATAAGTGATGGCTTTTCCTGTCTCAAGATACTGCTTTTCATAAAATGTTTGTGTGCCTATGACTTCTTCTGGTGCCTCAGTATTTGTGTAGATGTTGTGATGCGCATAGAGGATTTCCTCACCTAGACCTTCCAGTAATCCCAGTGTGTAACCGTGCATATATTCGCTATCGGTTTTGAGATGGATCAATCCGTCGGGCTTCAAGATCGTTCTGTAGCGATCCAAAAATTCAGGGTTGGTCATGCGGTGTTTGGTGCGCTTGTATTTAATCTGAGGATCTGGAAATGTGATCCATATTTCTGATATTTCCGCTTTCGCGAAAGCGAGATCTACCAACTCGATCTGTGTTCTCAAAAAAGCAGCATTATCCAGCTTTTCCTCTACGGCCGTTTTTGCACCACGCCAGAAACGCGCACCCTTAATGTCGATACCTATAAAGTTGCGATTGGGATATTTGCGGGCGAGCGCAACGGTATATTCGCCTTTACCACAGCCCAATTCTAACGTGATGGGATTATCATTACCGAAGAATTGTGACCATTTACCATTCCACTCAAACCCTTCAACCATCTCTTCCCGTGTAGGTTGTACGACATTTGGAAAGGTTTCATTCTCCTTAAATCGCTTCATTTTATTCTTACTTCCCACAACAATTATTTAAAGGTTAGATAAAGTGCGTTTTTGATACTGCACAAAGGCAAGGTGTATTTTTACCGCATGCAAATATCCAAAAACATTTTGGTTGCACCTCTTAATTGGGGTTTAGGTCACGCAACCCGATGTATTCCTATTATCCAAGCATTATTGGACAATGGAGATCACCCTATTATTGGGAGCGATGGTGATGCGCTTGCTCTACTTAAAAAGGAATTTCCACATCTTACCGCTATTGAGTTGCCGGCATACGATGTTACCTATGCAGAAAAAGGCGAAAACCTCAAACTGAAACTGCTAAAAGATTCCCCTAAAATATGGAACGCGATACGACTGGAGCATCAACTACTCCAGCATCTCATTCACAAACATGAATTACATGGAGTTATTAGTGACAACAGATTGGGGCTCTATACCAGAACGGTTCCTTGCGTTATTATGTCTCACCAGTTGCAAGTCCTGTCTGGCGGAACGACATGGTTGAGCACGCAACTACACTTGCATTATATCAAAAAATTCAATGCTTGCTGGATTCCTGATCATCAAACAGCACCAAACCTAACGGGTAAACTTTCTTTAAATACAGATCCTACCCTTGAGAAAGTATATCTGGGGCCAATAAGTAGGTTCAAGAAATTAGCTGAAGAACAGTTTACCTATGATCTTCTCGTTTTATTATCTGGTCCAGAACCTCAACGCAGTATTCTCGAAAAAAAGCTACTGCAGGAAGTAAAGAGTTATCATGGTAAAGTTTTATTCGTAGCCGGTGTCATAGAACCAGAGCCACGTGTGGAAATAAAAGGTAGAATTACCTATTACAATTATCTATCCACCACAGGACTACAAAAAGCTATCCAACGATCTCGGGTTGTGTTATGCCGTAGTGGTTACACAAGCATCATGGATTTATGTGAACTGGGAAAAAAGGCATTTTTAATTCCAACACCTGGCCAGTTTGAGCAGGAATATCTAGCCCAACATCTCAAAGTACAAGGATTGGCGCCATTTGCCACTCAAGATGAATTTGAGATTAAAATGCTTGACCAGCTAGATGATTACAAAGGTTTAGGGAAACTTCAAGAAGAAGCGCTCTCACTTACTTCTTTGATAGAGTTGACTTTTTCTAGAGTGAATGAGAATTCAGAGCCTATACCTAATTCACTATCAACATAGATCCTTTCCTGATGGGCTTCTACGATGTGTTTAACTATCGCAAGGCCTAATCCAGAACCACCTTCACGTCTTGACCCTGTACGATCTACTCTAAAGAATCGCTCAAAGAGTCTTGGGATGTACGCTTTGTCAATACCTTCACCATTATCGGTTACTCTAAGAATAATTTTACTGTTGATGAGATCCTCGATAGCAATTTCAGTAGTTCCATTTTTCTTGCCGTACTTGATCGAATTCACTAAAAGGTTAGCGATGACCTGCTGGATGCGTTCCTGATCTGCATGCACCATAATAGGATTGGGATAGATCATATCAAAAACGAGCGATATGCTTTTTTTTGCGGCCTTCATCTCAAATTGGTCAAAAGTCTGGCGCACCAGCTCCACAATATCAAAATCTGTTTTATCGAGATTCATGTCACCTATCTCCAATTTTGTGATCATGTCCATATCATTCACGATATAGGTCAAGCGCTCCACTCCTTTTTGAGCACGGGCAAGATATTTTTTACGTATTGCTTTGTCCTTATGAGCTCCTTCAATAAGAGTATCAATGTATCCTTGCACCGTAAATAATGGAGTTTTCAATTCATGAGAAATATTCCCGAGAAATTCTTTCCTATATGCCTCGCGAACTTTTAATGTTTCAATCTCAATCTTTTTGTTGCGGGCAAACTGCTCTACTTGTCTTGTAAGCGTGCGCATGTCTGTTGCGATCTCGCGATCTGCAAAATTGGTAGATTCAAGAAGTGAGACATCCTCGTAGATTTTCTTGATCCTGCGATAAATAAATTTTTGAACACGGTATTGAATGACCAGAAAACATATAATCAAAACGCTGGGTAAAAAGACTGCAAATTGCCATGGTTGAATAGTCGCACCGCTTAAGTGTAGAGTTAGCAGCAATACAGCAACAATGAGCGTAATAAAAACAGAAGATCTTAACGCAAATCTATAGCTGGGCCTTGTGCTACTTTTACTTGGATTGGACATATTTATAGCCTACTCCTTTAACGGTTTTAAAACGTTTATCACCCAGTTTTTCACGCAGTTTTCTGATGTGAACGTCGATGGTCCTACCACCTACAACCACTTCATTTCCCCATACGACATCAAGGATTTCTTCTCTTGTATAGACTTTACCAGGTTGCCCGGTAAGAAGCGATAAAAGTTCAAACTCTTTGCGAGGTAGTATGAGTTCTTCCTTTTTGAAGAAAATTTTATACTGATCTCTATCAATAATAAGATCGCCCAACTTTTTGACGTTCTCCTCAGTATCTTTTTCTGCTACGTTGCGTCGCAAGAGTGATTTTACTTTAGAAACCAAAACCCTAGGTTTCACCGGCTTTGTGATATAATCATCTGCACCAGCATCAAAACCTGCAATCATGGAGTAATCCTCGCCTCTGGCGGTTAAAAAAGTAATGATGGTTTTATCCAGCTCAGGCATCTTGCGCATTTTCTCGCAAGCCTCAATTCCATCCATTACTGGCATCATAACATCAAGGATGACAAGATCTGGTTTTTTCTTTTTGGCTTTTTTGATAGCCTCTTCACCATTTTCTGCCGTATAGACTTGATAACCTTCGTTTTTGAGGTTATAGCTTACGATTTCCAGAATATCACGCTCATCGTCAACAAGCAGGATCTTTACTTTGGATTCTTTCATAATGGTTTTTCTGGATAGCTAAGTTACTCAACTTTGCAAACACTTTGACCTGATCAAGGTTAGCATATGGTTAAGTATCAAATTGGTAATTTTTGAAGATGTTTTTTGACGTTATCGCTTTCGCGAAAGCGTGCTAACCTTCATCCTATCGCATATCAACGCACTTCATCGAACACAACGTTATCTAATCATTAAATCCCAAAAGCCAATCAGATTTAATCGCTTCAACCTTATATATTTGCGGAAAATCCTATACAAATGAAACAAACTTACTCTCTGATCGTGATGTTCTTTATGGCAGCGATCGCCTTTGCACAACAACCAATAATTACTGCGATAGTAGATGGTAGCTGTTCAAGTACACCCAAATTTTTTGAAATTTATGCTGATACAGATGTGGACCTATCTCAATACGCCGTTGAGCTTCAAAGCAACAGTAACACCACATGGAGCAACACCACTACATTAGAGTACACATTTTCTGAATCTCGTACGACTAACTTTGTTTACGTTATAGCAAACAGTTCAAGTCTCACGACTTTTGAAGCCGAATATCCAGGAGTTTCAACCGAAGCTACATTGCTTTCTGGTGCTGCCAACTTCAATGGTGATGATCGTATACGCATTATTGAGATAGCAACCGGTACGGTGGTAGACCAATACGGTGAAGAAGGTACCGATGGTTCGGATACAGTTTGGGATTATCTTGACACTTACGCAAATCGCGTTGATGGAACTGGTCCAGATGCAGGTTTCAATTCTGCAAACTGGTCATACGCTCCAATAAACGCCCTAGATACTCAAGGAATCTGTAATAACGGTAGTCAAACTTTAGAGACTGTTACTAATACAGGCACATATTCTCCAACCGCTTCTACCGAGCCTACATTAAATGTCAATGGGAGCCCGATAACTGGATTAGATTATTTCACAAACAACGGACCATCTGAGGAAGGTGTATTTACGGTTTCGGCGACGAACTTAGAAAGCTCTGTTATTATATCTTCAGAGGATTTTGAGATTTCACTTACTAGTGGAGCAGGATTTTCAAAAGAAATAATAATTGCATTTCCATCTAATGGTGTTTTTCCTACTACAGATGTTTTCGTAAGATTACCTGCTGGTCTAACGCCTGATGACTACTCAGATTTAATTACAGTGAATTCTACTAACGCAACAGAAGAAACTGTTGATGTTTCAGGAACAGTTACCGCTGACGATCCATTTATTACGATTGCAGGAAATGTAGAGGGATTAAGTTACAATGAAGGATCTGGTCCTTCTGGATTGGATGCATTTGGAGTATCTGGTATGTTCTTGACTGAAAGCATAACGGTTGCCGTAGATAATGAGTTTGAATTATCCCTAGATGAAGAAGGTTCATTTTCAAGCGCTGTTTCTATTGCACCAGTAGATGGTACAGTTGAAAATACCACCGTTTTCATACGCTTAAGAGCCGGTGAGACTGCTGGAGATTACACTGGCACAATAACAGCAACGTCAACTGGAGCTGAAAACCAGACTTTATCTGCTAGCGGGACTGTAAATGCAGCAGCAACTTGTGCCGCAATAGGTAGTATTATTGTTACAGAGGTATTACCTAATCCTGGAGTTACAGGAGATTCTTCCGGTGAATATTTCGAGTTATACAACACAACAGACACAAATATTGATATTCAATCTTGGATCTTGAGAGATCAAGATTCTGATACTCATACCGTTACTGAATCAGTTGTTGTGCCAGCAAATGGTTATGCACTGCTTGCTACAAGTGCAACTGATAACGGTGGACTTTCACCGCTTTATGTTTACAGTTCATTTGCACTTGCAAATGGTGGCGATGAAATTGTTATTGAATGTGGAGGCGCTATAATTGATGAGATTGCATACAATAGTGGAGACTGGCCATATTCAAACGGAGTTTCCATGGAACTTGCTAACAACAGCTTAGATGCAACTTCAAACGATGACTCGAACAATTGGTTTGCAGCTACTTCAACTTACGGTGATGGTGATTTAGGAACTCCTGGAGCAGTGAATGATGCCACTCTTTCTAATGGTAGCATTGAAAATATTCAATTCTCTATCTATCCTAACCCAGCAACTTCTGGAACTTTGAATATCAATTCTTCTAACGGTCAATCTTTTGATGTAGAAATTTATTCAACCTTAGGACAACAAGTAATTTCACAAAAATCAGTAGCAAGAGCGATCAACATCAGCAGCTTGACAACTGGTATGTATATCGTTAAAATCTCTCAAGGAGATGCATCACAAACTAGAAAGCTAGTAGTGAAGTAGTAACAAACAACTTATGAATAGAAGCGCCGCTGCAAATCCAGCGGCGCTTTTTGTTTATTTTTGAACCAAAATAGACCAAGTGAAATTTCCAGTTTTTGATATTGATTCTGATAACCAATTCAACGATATGGCCATGGAAATCTATCGCTATCAATTGGAACAAAATCAGGTCTACAAGAAATATTGTTCTTATCTTAAAAAGACTCAAGCGACTAGAGTAAACGGGATACCATTTCTACCTATTTCTTTTTTCAAATCCCATCAGATAACAACAATTCCTGACGTGGAGCCAGAAATAATTTTCACCAGCAGTGGAACCACAGGATCAACCACCTCAAAACATCTCGTTTCTAACCTAGAAATCTATAATCAGAGCCTAGATCACAGTTTTAAAAAATTCTATGGAAATCCTCAAGACTATGTTATCCTTGCTTTGTTACCGCATTATTTGGAACGTACTGGATCGTCGTTAGTATATATGGTGGATCGCTGGATCCAGCAATCAGATGATGAAAGAAGCGGATTTTATTTAAACAATCTGACTGACCTTGCCGCAATCCTTGAGGATCTGCAGCAATCTGATCGCAAGGTGATTTTGATAGGCGTTACGTTTGCATTACTTCAACTCGCCGAGCAGTTCCCGATGGATCTCAACAACACCATCATTATCGAAACAGGCGGCATGAAAGGCATGCGTAAGGAAATGATAAAATCAGAACTACACAGTATATTGAAGTCCGCTTTTGCGAAAGCGCAAATTCACAGTGAATACGGCATGACAGAACTTCTCTCTCAAGCCTACGCACCAGATGGTATTCATTTTAAATTACCACCATGGATGCGCGTGAATGCTAGAGAAACTAATGATCCTTTATCAAAACTAGGTCATGGGAAAACTGGAGGTTTGAACGTTATTGATCTGGCGAACTATGAATCTTGCCCATTCATCGCAACACAAGATTTATGCAAAACCCATGCAGACGGAACCTTTGAAGTTCTGGGAAGATTTGATAATTCTGATATACGTGGTTGTAATCTGATGGCTATCAATTAATTGCTGGCAATTCAGAAATTATATTGAAAAGCAGATATTGTACTTTACTAAGCTGTTCGTTTGAAAACAAGAACCGTAAACAATCCTAACAAGCCAGCACCTATTCCATAAACAAAACGCATCTCGGTGGAACCCAGTGGTTGAGTAAAAAAGAATATAATCGCCACAACGCAAGCAACGATCATTAAAAAACGCGCCATTAGTTGATGTGATTTTTTCATAAGACGAAATTTATAAGACCTAAAACACAATCGTTTTAATCATCAGGTGCGGAATTAATTCCGCACCTGATGATGGGAAGTCGAAAATTATTCTACCAACACAAGAAAGTAATTCTTCTTACCACGCTGCACCAAAATCATACTGCCAGCAATGATATCGTTGACTCCAACAATCTTGTCGTCGTCAAACTTTTCTTTATTGATGGCGAGACTGTTCTCTTTCAATGCTCTTCTCGCTTCACTATTGGAAGGTAGAAAGCCTGTGACATCTGTTAAAAATGGAACGATCTCAATACCTTTCTCAACTTCAGATCTTGAAATGGTGGTTTGTGGAACACCTTCAAAAATTTCAAATAACGTTTCTTTATCCAGCTTGTTCCATTGTTCCATGGAAACCTTTTTAGAAAATAATATGCTGCTCGCTTCAACCGCAGTCTCATACGCATCGCGACCGTGAACCATGACGGTCACTTCTTCAGCGAGTTTTTTCTGGAGCACTCTGTAGCCTGGATCTTTGGCGTGTTCTTCAATTAGTTCGTTGCAGGTTTTCTCATCTAGAAATGTAAAGATTTTGATCCAGTTGATGGCATCTTCATCCGTTGCTGTGATCCAGAATTGGTAGAACTTATAAACGCTGGTCTTATCGGCATCTAGCCAGATGTTACCAGCTTCGGTTTTACCAAATTTTGTTCCGTCAGCTTTAGTGACTAGCGGTGTTGTGAGTGCATAAGCCTTACCACCAGTAATCCTACGAACTAATTCAGTTCCTGTGGTTATATTTCCCCATTGATCAGAACCACCTATCTGTAGCTTGCAATTGAGATCATTATATAGATGTACAAAATCATAACCTTGAAATAGTTGGTAAGTGAACTCAGTAAAACTCATCCCATCACCTTCACCAGAAACTCTTTTCTTTACAGAGTCCTTAGCCATCATGTAATTTACTGTGATGTGTTTCCCTATATCACGAGCAAAATCAATCAGGCTAAAATCCTTCATCCAGTCGTAGTTGTTCACTAACTGCGCTCTAGTTTCCTTGGGGCCATCCTCAAAATCAATAAATCTTGAAATAACCGATTTCACACCAGCGATATTCTTGTCCAGAATATCTTGAGTCAACAAATTACGTTCTGCGCTTTTACCTGATGGGTCACCTATCATACCAGTCGCTCCGCCTATCAACGCAATAGGTCTATGACCAGCACGCTGCAAGTGCATCAATAGAATAATCTGCACCATACTACCTATGTGCAGGGAATCTGCAGTCGGGTCAAAGCCTATATAACCGCTCACCGTTTCAGCGTTGAGCAATTCTTCCGTATCTGGCATGATATCGTGAATCATACCGCGCCATTGCAGTTCTTTGACAAAATCGTAGGACATAATCTAGGTTTAAAGCCTGCAAATATATGGGCTTTACGCAACTTGCGGGCGCACAACGGCGGCTATTCCGTATTTTTACAGACATGATTCTAGTCACAGGAGGAACTGGTCTGGTAGGCGGCCATTTGTTATATCGCTTTCGCGAAAGCGAACAAATCATCAATGCTATTTACAGAACCACGGAGTCCATTGATATCACAAGGCGCATCTTTGATACTTATAATACTGGAGACGCTGCGCTGGTAGATAACATCAACTGGATCCACGCCGATATTCTTGATTTGCCAAGTCTTGAACAAGCCATGGAAGGCATTACCCAAGTCTATCATTGCGCTGCAGCGCTGGAGGCAGATTCTTTTGAAGAAATGAAAAAAGTCAACGTCACGGGAACCCAGCATCTCGTTGATTTATCGATAGCTCTAAACATTAAGAAGTTTTGTTATGTAAGCAGTATCTCGACATTGGGGAATCCGATAGCTAAAAAACCAATTAACGAGGAGGATTTCTTTAATCCAGATGCCAAAAATACCGATTATGCTATCTCAAAATATGGTGGTGAAATGGAAGTCTGGCGTGCCTCACAGGAAGGATTACCTGTAATTATTGTTAATCCTGGAGTTATTCTAGGAGAAGGCGCATACGACAAAGGAAGTGGCAAATTATTCCAGAAAACGAACGAAAAACAACCGTTTTACACTTCAGGAAGTTCTGGATTTGTGGATGTTCGTGATGTAGTTGCCATCATGCAGCAACTCATGGAATCTGATATTAAAGGAGAACGATACATTCTGATTGCTGAGAACGTGAAGTTTAAAAAGCTGCTAGATCTAATCGCTGAAAAGCTTGAAGTTAAAAAACCCTCTATCAAACTGCGTAAATGGATGCTTTATAGCGCCTATCTGATACTTAAAATACCATCGTGGTTAGGAATAACAAAAGGACTAAGCCGCGCGCAAATTCATTCCCTAACTTCTAAAACGACTTATAGCAATGATAAGATCAATACGACTCTAGGATATGAATTTATAAATTTGAAGGAAAGTATTGAAAGAGTAGCTTTAGATTTTAAAGCTTAAGTTGGATAGCCTAGCTATTCATTTTCTGGATCTCTTTCGAGCTTTCCTTCAGGCTTAAGCAATTTTGGCTTTTCTTGGTCCTGATTTCTTATCTTATTATCAACGGTATCTCTCAAAACTTCCATTTGAGCTTGTACCATTTCCATCAGCTCAAGGTATTTGTCGTTGCGATCTGTATAGTAGAATAGGTTCTCTGTAAACGTGATACTATCTGTATCGTATTTATCATAGATAAAATCGTGGGGTAGCAATTTGAGTTCTGTAAATGTAGCACGATTGTTTGTCATGGAGGCTTCCATTAAATAGAGGTCTGCCATGATATCTACCATTTTGTCATCACCGTAAAACTCATCTGGCTTGGGCGCATTTTGAATGTCTGCACATGCGGCCATTGTGAATAGGGCAATACAAATTGCTAGTCTTTTCATCTTTTGAAAGTTAATGCCTGAGCTGCCTTAGCCTCATGGACTTTAAAGTTTTTATAAACGACCTGTCCGTTCACTAAGGTATGCGAAATACGGCTTTTAAAAGTAACACCTTCAAAAGGTGACCACCCACATTTTGCAAGAATGTTTTCTTTAGTTACTGTCCAAGGATTGTTCGTATCCACGACCACTAAATCTGCCTTGAATCCTTCACGTATGAATCCGCGATCTGGAATATCAAATAGTATTGCTGGATTGTGACACATCTTCTGTACTACTTTCTCAATGGTAATACGTTCCTGATGCACAAATTGCAGCATAGCTGTCAACGCATGTTGCACGAGCGGTCCACCGCTAGGTGCTTTTAAATAAGAGTTTGATTTTTCTTCAATAGTATGAGGCGCGTGGTCTGTGGCGATGACATCAATCCTATCATCCAGCAATGCTTTCCATAATTGCTCACGATCATCCTCTGACTTTACAGCGGGATTCCATTTGATTTTTGAACCTTTGGTTGCATAATCCTCATCTGTAAACCATAGGTGATGGATGCAGACCTCTGCTGTAATCTGCTTGTCTTTAAGAGATGCTTTCTTCTCAAATAAAGCCGTTTCCTTACCTGTTGATAAATGAAACACATGGATACGCGCTCCGGTTTTTTGAGCCAGCTTTATCGCTTGGGAACTACTCTTGTAACACGCCTCGACACTACGTATGACTGGATGTTGATCAAAAGGTATTTCTTCACCGTAGGTATCAATAGCTTTTTGAAGATTCTCTTTGATGGTTTCTTCATCCTCACAATGCAATGCGATTCTTAATTTGACTTTAGAAAAGATCTTCTTAAGCACTTCAACATTATCAACGAGCATATTTCCCGTAGAAGATCCCAAGAACAATTTAAGTGCTGGAATTCTGGAGGTATCTGCCTTGAGAATTTCTTCCAGATTATCATTGGTGCCACCTAGCATAAAAGCATAGTTGGCATAACTATCTTGAGCAGCTATGTCCATCTTTTTTTGCCACTCTTCCATGCTCGTGGTTTGTGGTATCGTATTAGGCATCTCCATGAATGAAGTAATTCCTCCTGCAACTGCAGCCGCACTTTCACTGGCAATATCACCTTTGTGAGTCAATCCTGGTTCCCTAAAATGGACCTGATCATCAATCACACCTGGAAGCACATATTTACCTTCTACATCAATGATGGATGTGTCACCGCTTTTTGCGCTTATACTATCTGCTATCTCAACAATGGTATCGCCTTCAATATAAATATCACCGGTAAACACTTGCATGTCCGTAACTATTCTGGCGTTCTTTATCAATGTCTTTTTCATACTTCCAACGTGCCTATTAGGCTTTTCATTTTCATTTTCAATATACCGGTAACGGCTTCTCCTATAATTCCAGTACTCATTTTTGACTGGCCTCTTCGGCGATCAGTAAATATGACTGGTATTTCTACAATAGTTGCTTTCAATAAGTAGGCCTTAAATTTCATTTCTATCTGAAAAGCATATCCTACAAATCTAATCTTGTCGAGATTCAGCTTTCGCAAAAGCGAAACTTTAAAGCATTTGAATCCAGCCGTGGTGTCGTGAATGTCCATTCTAGTGACAAATCTGACATATTTTGAAGCCAAATAAGACAAAAGAACTCTTGACATGGGCCAATTAACCACATTTACTCCTTTCACATAACGGCTTCCTATAGCGAGATCTGCACCGTGAATGGCACAGGCGTCATACAATAGCTGAATGTCTGCCGGATTGTGTGAAAAATCTGCATCCATCTCAAATACATACTCATAATCACGCGACATCGCCCATTTGAAACCATGGATATAGGCCGTTCCCAATCCCGATTTTTTTTTTCTAACCTCAAGAAAAAGTCGATCAGGAAAATCTGCCATTTTTTCCTTTACTAATGCAGCCGTTCCATCTGGCGAATTATCATCTACTACCAGCAAATGAATTCCCGGATAATCGCCTAATACCGCATCAATCATGAGCGTGATATTTTCCCGCTCGTTGTAGGTTGGTATGATGACTATTGTAGGGTTCATAGAAGCTCACAAAAGTAAGAAATTATACTGCTGACTTTTCTTGACGATCACAAAATCCTCTTATTTTTACGATCCTATGGATGCGCTCTATCGTATTACTGAATCGCTTGACTGGATTAGCCTGATCATATTTGGGTGTATGCTATCTGTGGCACTGGCAAGACAATTTACCACACTGCCACTCACAGAGTTCTTGAGCGTTTATGTAAGTTCCAGATTTATCAAGATATCACAAGATGGAAGGGTTGACAATCATCATTCTTACAGATACATTGGTCTAATCATTTATGGGATTAGTATTTCCTTAATCATCTTCAAGCTAGTTGACACTCCATCTAGCGATAGAGGCTTCACAGATTTCGTTCTTATTCTAACTGCAGTAAGCGCTTTTCTAATCTTTAAACATTACCTCTCAAAATTGTTGGCAACAGTGGCAAGTTTTGATGATTTGTTGACATCCATTGACCATGAACGCAATCTTTACCGTGCTGCTTTAAGTGTTTTATTGATGGTCGTAGTGATTTTTATGTACTATGTTTTCCCATCCTCAAACAGTTTTATATTAGTGGTCGCTGCCATCGCTGGCGTCGTAATTTTTATCTATCATTTTTTGGTTTTTTATAACCACCTCAATCTGATCACCACTTCATTTTTCTATTTTATTTTGTATCTTTGCGCGCTTGAAATCGCACCCTACCTGCTTTTGTATAAGTACATTACGGTGTGAACCCTTTACCAATAAAGAAAAATGCGTATGAAAGTGAAAACGATTTTAGTTTCCCAACCTGAACCTAAAATGGAAAATTCACCTTACCAAAGTCTCGTTGATCGGACTAAGGTCAAGATTGATTTTCGCTCCTTTATTCATGTAGAAGGCGTATCTGCAAAAGAGGTTCGCGAGCAGAAAGTCGACCTCAGTAAATACACTGCCATCATTCTTACTAGCCGCAATAGTGTGGACCACTTTTTTAGAGTGGCAGAAGAGATGCGTTACAAAATTCCAGACACCCTAAAATATTTCTGCCAGAGTGAAGCTGTAGCATATTACCTTCAAAAATACGTGGTGTACAGAAAGCGTAAAATCTATGTAGGCAAACGCACGTTTCCAGAGTTGATGCCATTGATCAAGAAACACAAAAACGAATCGTTCCTTTTACCTACTACAGATAAACTTAAGGACCTCGTTCCTGAGCAACTGGATGAGTTAGGTATCAAATGGAAAATGGCTACTTTTTTTAAAACTGTCATCAGCGATCTTTCAGACCTTGCAAATGTGAAGTATGATGTTTTGGTTTTCTTTAGCCCTAGTGGGATAGAGTCCTTGTTTCAGAATTTTCCGGAATTCAAGCAAGACGGCACTAGAATCGCTGTTTATGGAAACACGACCAGTCAGGCTGCTAAGGATAAAGGCCTGCGCATCGATATTCAAGCACCTACTCCAGAATCACCTTCCATGACCATGGCTATTGAAAATTATATAAAGACCTTAGGTTGATATAATTTGTTGAATGATGACGCTTTCGCGAAAGCGTAACTTCTCAAAATCCTAAATAATAAAAAACGTCCCATTCAGCTGAATGGGACGTTTTTACTTTAAAGAAAAATCTATTATTTCAATGGACCACCAGCAATGATCTCTGGACTAGCCTGACCTTCAAACTTCTTAAAGTTCTCTCTGAAAAAGCGCGTCAATTTAGCCGCAGTCTCGTAGTAACCTGTATCATTATTCCATGATTTTCTTGGACTCAACACCTCAGTTGGGACATTGGGAACCACTCGTGGCTGTGCAAGTCCGAACATAGAATGAGTATGGTAATTATCTTTATTAGCCGCTTCAAGTGAACCATCTAATGCCGCCTTAATCATAGCTCTTGTATACTTAAGAGGCATGCGGTGACCTACACCATAAGGTCCACCAGTCCAACCGGTATTTATTAACCATACAGTGACACCTTGTTCTTTCATCTTATTACTAAGCATTTGTGCGTACTTAGTTGGGTGTAGTGGCATAAATGGCGCACCAAAGCATGCAGAAAAGCTAGGCTGTGGTTCTGTAACTCCAGCTTCAGTTCCCGCAACTTTTGCGGTATAACCACTAATAAAATGGTAAGCTGCCTGACCTGGCGTTAGTTTAGAGATAGGAGGCAAAACACCGAAAGCATCTGCCGTCAAAAAGAAAATATTCTTTGGATTTTTACCAACTGAAGGCTCCTTGATGTTATCAATATGGTGAATAGGATAACTAACTCGTGTATTTTGTGTGATAGAAGTATCCTCAAAATTTACAGATCCATCATCATTCAAAACCACATTTTCAAGGATTGCTCCTGGTTTGATAGCGTTGAAGATTTCTGGCTCTTGTTCTGCATTAAGATTTATCACTTTTGCATAACAACCACCTTCAAAATTGAACACTTCATTGCTGGCAGTCCAGCCATGTTCATCGTCACCTATCAATTCTCTTTCTGGATCTGTAGAAAGGGTAGTTTTTCCTGTACCGCTCAATCCAAAAAATATGGCTGTATTTCCATCTTTACCAACGTTTGCACTACAGTGCATAGGCAATGTATTCTTATAAACGGGTAGTATAAAATTAAGTGCACTAAATATTCCCTTTTTGATCTCGCCAGTATAACCAGTACCACCAATAAGTGCAATTTTATCAGTAAAGTTTAAAATCGCAAAGTTGTGCTGGCGCGTGCGGTCGATCTTAGGATCTGCCATAAAACCTGGAGCGTTGATAATCGTCCATTCTGGAGAGAATGAATTCAATTCTTCCTGATCAGGTCTCAAAAACATGTTATAAGCAAACATATTTGACCATGGATACTCATTAATGACTCTCAAGTTTAAACGGTAATCCTGATGTGCGCAAGCATATGCATCGCGTACAAAAAGTTCTTTACCATCGAGGTAATCTGTAACGCGAACCAATAGATTGTCAAAGTCTTTTTTATTAAATGGGATGTTTACATTTCCCCACCAGACTAACTCATCAGTTACTTGATCTTTTACAATGAATCGATCCATAGGCGATCGCCCTGTAAATTCACCAGTGTTGATGGCAAGAATACCATTATTAGTCTCTTTACCTCCATAATCTTTAACCGAAATTGCCTGAAGCTCTTCAGGACTTAATTGATAATTGATTTTTGAATTGTTGATACCAAAATTAGATAACGAAATCGTTTGCGTTGCTACTTTGTTAGAAGCCATAATTTAGTGAAATTCAAGTTGTTTTTGCAAAAGTAGAAATTTAAAGTCCTCTCAGGCAAGCATTCTATAATTTATATAAGCTAACTTTAACAATTCCATAAATCCAACCGCTGATCAACAACAAACCACCAATGGGTGTAATGGGGCCTAAAAAACGAGCATCGATTCCATAAATAGATCCCGTTGATAGTAAAAAAATACTCCAACTAAATAAGACAGTACCGGCAGTAAATAGGATCCACAAAACATTCTTGGAGCTATTAGATAAAATCTTTACCTGGGAAAATATCATCAACGCGAGACCGTGATACACTTGATACCTCACTCCAGTCTCAAAACTACGCAGCTGATCGTCAGTTAGGTAGTTCTCTAAGGCATGGGCAGCCATTGCACCTAGCACAACCGCTACGAGCATAAAAACACTACCTGTTATCAATAACTTCTTTTCCATTTTAAGGGTTATGTAAGTGAAGAATTTTAACTTCAACCAAAATTACAACAGCAATGCGACACATCTTAATTATAGGTGCTGGAAAATCCACAGGAGTACTAGTTGATTACCTAATAAAGAAAGCAGAAAAGGAACATCTAAAAATTACAATAGCAGACAAATCCATCGAAGCGGCAACAAAGCTTACTCAGGATAATCAAAATGCCGCCGCGATTGAGCTGGACATCTTCAATGCCCAAGCTAGAAAAGAACAAATCAAAGCGGCCGATATTGTTATCTCCATGCTGCCCGCTAGATTTCATATTGAGGTTGCAAAAGACTGTGTTGAAATGGGAAAAAACATGGTTACTGCAAGCTATGTGAGTCCAGAAATGAAAGCTTTAGACGCGCAAGCCAAGGAAAAGAAACTCGTCCTGATGAATGAAATAGGAGTTGATCCTGGAATTGATCATATGAGCGCCATGCAAGTGATTGATCGCATTAAAAACAAAGGTGGCAAAATGATTTTGTTTGAATCATTTACTGGTGGCCTTGTGGCTCCAGAAGATGATAACAACCTATGGAATTATAAATTCACCTGGAATCCCAGAAATGTGGTGGTTGCTGGACAAGGTGGCGCTGCAAAGTTTATTCAGGAACATAAGTATAAATACATTCCTTACCACAGACTTTTCCGTAGGACAGAATTTCTGGAAGTGGATGATTATGGTCGATTTGAAGCTTATGCTAATAGAAATAGCCTACAGTACAGAGAGATTTATGGTCTAGACGATATAGCAACTTTGTATCGCGGCACAATGCGTCGTGTAGGTTTTAGCAAGGCGTGGAACATGTTCGTGCAATTGGGAATGACAGACGACTCTTATATTCTCGATGATTCCATGAATATGACTTATCGCGAGTTTGTAAACAGTTTTCTACCATATTCACCTACTGACAGTGTGGAGCTCAAAATGCGTCATGAATTGAAAATTGATCAAGATGACATCATGTGGGAAAAACTAGCTGAACTAGATCTTTTTAACAACCAGAAAACCATCGGTATTCAAGAAGCGACCCCAGCAATGGCGCTTCAGAAAATATTGGAAGACAGCTGGACGCTCAAAGAAGGCGAAAAGGATATGATTGTCATGTATCACAAATTTGGTTATGAAATTGATGGTGAGAAAAAGCAGATTGACAGCACAATGGTCTGCCTGGGCGATGGCGACCATCAAACAGCCATGGCAAAAACCGTTGGACTTCCCGTAGCCATTGCGGCACTTGCCATCTTGAATGGAACGATTAAATCTTATGGCGTGCAAATCCCAATTTCCAAAGAAATCTACGAACCTATTCTAGAAGAACTTGAGGAATATGGAATTCGCTTTCGCGAAAGCAAAACTCCCTATCTAGGCTACAACGCTTTACATCGCTAGCGTCTACGCATATAGATTGAGATGAAATAGAGCAAGGTGGCTAATGAACCTATAGCAGCTACTAAATAGGTGCGCGCTGCCCATTTGAGCGCGTCCTTTGCTCCTGCATGTTCGTTTTGCGTCAACATGTTTTCATTCTCCAACCAGGCTAGTGCGCGGTTACTGGCATCATATTCAACCGGCAATGTGATAAAGGCAAAAAGCGTTCCCATACCGTACATAATAATTCCTAATAACAATACATAACTTCCAAAAGCGGTACTCGCAGCAAGTGCCAGTCCACCTAAAAGTACCCATTGAGAATATTTAGAGGCGATACTTACTACAGGAACCAATTTTGAACGTATTCCCAGCCACGAGTAGGCACGAGCATGCTGCACCGCATGACCTACCTCGTGTGCAGCAACCGCTGCTGCAGCTGCGTTACGTTGAGAATATACAGGTTCACTAAGATTGACTGTTTTTTTGGATGGATTATAATGATCTGTAAGCTGACCTTTAACTGAGATCACATCAACATCAGTAATGCCGTTATCTGACAGCATTTTTTCAGCGATTTGTGCTCCTGTTAATCCGTTCTGGAGTTGAATCTGTGAGTATTCCTTAAATTTCGATTTGAGCTTATTACTCACATAGGCACTGATCAAAAATACCAGACCACCTATTATATAATATCCTATCATGATAATGTATTCTAATTAAAATTAGCGCAATCGCTATTGATCCTATCGTAATCTGATCTTAAAAGTATTGGGTTATCGATCAAAACCCCAATTGCTGATATCAGTTCTTATACCAAAATTAAACCAGGTTGTCGTCGCATCTTGAACCACAGCATTATCAATTTCTGGGGAAATATTGCGATAGATAAACTGTCCATAAACCTTTAGATTGCTTGCGGGATTAATGAGATAACCAGCTTCCAACTCACCATAATAAAAAGGTGCATTGTTACCCTGAGCAACTGCATTTCCATTATCTGCGATACGATCATCTTCAGTCCTGTAAATATTACCGCCATAATAAGCGTTGTCTCCGTTTGCCAAGAAATCAAAACCACGTTCTCCTAAAATAGCTTTGGCAATTCCATACCATCGATCCTTACTATATCTAGCAATGAAAATGGCCTCATAAAAACTCGCGCCCCATGGATGCGCCAGCGCCTGATTACTGTTGCCGTAATTTAAAACGATCGTGTTGTGACTGTAAGTATAAGGTCTAACCCGATTGTATTCTGCTTGAAGCATAAGGTTGGGAACAGAAAAGGCATTTTGATATTTAAGACCTAGCTGATAAGCGCTTTTGTTTTGATAACTTCCATTCCCGCTAGTAACAGCCTCGCTAGAAAATTCATCTAGAACTAATTGTCCATAACCTGTCAAGCGGTCTGTGATTTTATATTTTCCAGTGACACCTAATAATGCGTTCCCGCCACGAGATCCCGTTTCAAGTTCAACCGTCTGGTAAAAGATCAATGGGTTCAAATAGTTGAAGTCAAAACCTCTTCCATTATCATCTTGCCACAACACACTTTCAAAGAAGCCAAGCGTTAAACGCTTAGTGGCATTCCAGCTTAGATAATGATGTGTCATGTATTTAGTCCTGAAAGAATCATCTGCGGTGACTTCTGGACGAACGTCTCTAAGCGAAGTGTACAAAACGGTATAATCGATTTTCCAAAATTTGGCATTTACTTTCACATACGGAAACGGCTGCGAGTTATCGCTCAAAACCAGTGAGCGATGACCATCGCCTATAAAATGTTGACCATGACCTATTTGTAGATCAAAATACTTGCTGGGCTTGTAATTCACATAACCTGTCGCAACCGGATAATCATAGATATTTTCGCCGCCATCTTCTGCAATACCACGGCCAGGAACAATACCTGGATTACCACCATCTGGTGCACGTTGGGTTATTTCCCTATTGAAATATTGGGCAAAACGACCTTGAGATTCCTGTATGGTTGCTCCAAAAGTGATTTGTTTCCCAACGCCTCCATTCAACGCCACCAACCTTGTGTTGTTGAAAGTATTTACTTCCTCACCTGTGTCTTTTCCTATCTGTAGATCCACTCCTGGATCGATCACGAACCAGTAATCCTCTCCAGCTACTTCAAAGAAATGCTCGTTCCATAACTTGCGACCGAACCACGTTCCGGCATCTTTAAGCAACGAATTACGCTCTTCTTCCAGGTCAAAATATTCGCTTACATAATTGAACGTGTATGGCTTAACGGCTGTGTGTGCATTGTTCCCTATTCTGTTCATTGCTGCCTCATACCGCTGGTATCGCTGGTATGAAAATGGGATTATTGCATTGGACCTTAATTCTTGTCCATCATATTTATCAGATTGTATGGTGCTGTAATTGTTGTTCGCTTTCGCGAAAGCGATATCATCACCAGCATCCTGCATCTTTGAATCGCCTTGCTCGTCATTTCTATTGAAGATGTAAAAGGATCCATTTTCCTTCATAGGAAGTTGCAGGTTGACGATAAACTGCATGAAGGTAGGATTGCCGTTGTAGATGGCAGGTTCTATCGTTTCCAGCTCGCCAAATGCGGTATATAGCGATTCTTTAATAGACGCTGTAGGAGCATCAAAAATGATGGGATTAAAACTTCCCTCGCGATCAACCTCAAAACGCAAAGTCGCCTTTGCAGATGTACTGTCTGCTGCTGTGGTTTGCATCACATCATACAGGCTGTTATATAACTCCTGATAGAAGCATTCTTCTAATGAGGAAGCTGTGGTTATGCTGTCACAAGCGGGAAAAACGGGAAAGGTTTCCAGCTCGCTTTGAGCAAATGCAAAACCTCCAATAAAAAGAGCCCAAACGGCGCATATCATTTTCATAGAACATGGCAAATCTGGGCTAAATATACTGGAATTCCTTTGTGCAGTTGACATTAAGGCTTTGAATTCATTGAACCTTTGAGTTTCAAATTCTATAAAACCAAAAAATCAATCTTGAAAGGATTACGAATTTTGCATTTAAGACTGTACCCTAAATTTAATAGGCAATGCATAAGTAGTGTTCACATCTGCACCTTCAAATTTACCAGGAGTCATCTTTGGTAATTTTGATATGATACGATACGCCTCTGTTTCCAGCTTCTTATTAGGTGCTCTTACCTGTATGTCTTGGGGCAACCCATCTGTACCTATGGTAAATAATACGGTAATGTTGACGAGTTCTTTTCCATTCAATTCATTGGCTAGGCTGGTATCAAAACGTCGCTGTACGTACCGGGCCATCTTTTCATTGAAACATGAGATACGTTCCTCATTATCCAACTTTGCGCTACAACCAGGATAAAGCGGCACCTCAGAAACTGAGAGCATGTTGAGAGGAGTATTTGAATTCACTACTGGAATATCATTAGAGATGTCACCGCTCGTTACAACTATCGCATCTTTAGTTGTATCTGTGGATGGTTCCTGAGTTGGATCAGGATCTGTGGTAGGTTCTGGGTCGTTGTTATCAATAACCACAGGCGGCTTAATCTTGTTAACCTTAGGCTCTGAAATTTTAGGTTCTTGAATTCTCTTTTGTGGTTCTGGTTTTGGATCAGCTTTTTCAATCCTATACTCACCCATATTGGTTTCCATCACAAAATTGTCCTTGAAGGTCTTGGTGAATTCTCGTTCCACCTTGGGCGTTTGTAACTCAATTACCACAAAAGAAAACATCAACACTGCGCAGAGGCCGATGAGGAAATTTATTGTTGAATTGGTTTTGATACTTGCAGATTTCTTGTCCGCTCTACTTGTTCCGGTCGGTGTTGCAGCACCGACATTGGAGTCTAGATTTCTCATAATAATGGTTTTATGTTATATAAAACCAACTTCAAGAAACATACCATAAAAAAATCCGCTCCATAAAATGAAGCGGATTCTAATATTTTAAAAAGGTGTTTTAGTCTTGTACTTCAAAGATAATTGGAAGTCCATAAATTACACCAACTGGCTTACCTCTTTGCTTACCTGGAGTCATTTTAGGAAGCTTATTGATTACTCTAGCAGCTTCAGTCTGAAGTTTTGGATCTTTTGCTCTGGAAACAATGTTTACCACTTTTCCATCTCTATCGATCTTGAACTGTACGCTAATCGTTTGTTTTCCTGAAAGTCCAACTTCATTAGCAATTCCTGTATCAAACTCTTTTCTTACAAAGCGAGTGATTTTTTCTTGCATACACTTCTTACGGTCTGCATTGTTTTTCTCGCTTTCACATCCAGGATAAACAGGAACGTTTTCGATAATCGCAAATGGTACATCTGCAATCTCTTCAACCACGCCTACTTCTTCTGCAACTTCTTCAACCTCAACGATCTCTTCTTGCTCGTCAGTTTCAGTATCTTGAATTTCAACTTCTTCAATTTCTACCTCATCCTCAACAACCTCGATGATTTCCGGTGCTGGTGGCGGTGGCGGTGGTGGCGGTGGCGTGTCCAACATCTGTGTGATTGGAATATCCTCTACCTCTTCCATAACCATAGGCTCATCGTAGATTTCTTCTACGTCAACCTGTGTTGATTCATATTCTAGCCCTTGCCATGACAGCAGCAACATAAATGCTAGACCCATTAGGGCATAGATGGTAATGTTTTTACGCAAGTCTGCGTTTTCTGATTTTTTTACTTCCATGATGGATTAGATTAAAGGCTAAAAATATATAAATACTATTTCAAATAAAAGCAATTGGACTTTTATCTACGGCTCATAATTAAAGATATCAACCACAATACAAAAACTGCAATTATGATGCCAGTCCCATTTGCCATCATATCGAACGCATCCATGGTACGATTCTCAGAAATAAAGCCTTGACCTAATTCTAGAAGTCCTCCAATTACTAATGAAAAGATTGCCGCTGCTATACCAATGGTTTTTGACCACTGAGAAAAAATAAGGCTCAAGTTATATTCAAAGTGAATTTGTCGTTCTAGATAGCGATGATAGAAAAATAAATACCAGAACATCATCATCAAGAAATACGCGGAAGCATGGTATGCCTTATCAATATTTTGAATTTTAATGGAAGGAACTGTACTATCAGCCAGCGATCCATAGGCAATAAATGCGGTATAGAAAGGCGCTATCCAATAGATGAGTTTTTGCATCTACCCGACTAAAGCCTGATAGTCATCTGCACTCATCAAGGTAGATAATTGAGATTCATCTGAGAATTTCATCTTGATCATCCAGCCGTCTCCATAAGGATCTGAATTCACCAATTCTGGTTCGTCCTCTAATTTATCATTGAACTCAATGATCTCACCAGACAAAGGCAAGAAAAGATCTGAAACCGTTTTTACTGCTTCCACCGTTCCAAAAACTTCTTCTTGTTCTAAGGTTTCATCAACGGTCTCTACTTCCACGTAAACAATATCACCTAACTCGCCCTGGGCAAAGTCAGTAATACCTACCGTAGCGGTATCGCCTTCAATTTTGATCCACTCGTGATCCTTAGTATATTTTAATTCTGCTGGAATGTTCATAGTTCAATTTATAAGCGACAAAAGTAAAAAAGTCTGTGGTTAAAAAAGCCTAGACAATATTAATTCCCAAAAGTATACTGTAAAGTAATACCGCTTCTAATAGTTGTTTGTGGGAAAGCCGTTGAGATAGCAAACTCAGAGAATGAATGGTCGTAATAGAATAAGGCTTGAAATGCTCTACTAAAGGCATATTCTGCAGTGAATTTTGCTCCATAAATCGTTTGACCTGCAGTTGCTTGACTATTATCTAGATCTAAATACCTAATGATGGTCACATTATCTCGTACGGAGCCATCCAATCTCAAATTGAGATCACTCTTTATCACTCTACTGCGTCCGCCCACACTGGTTCTAAAAGGAACATCTTTTATTCTGTAACCTACACCTAATACAAGTTCGTTACCGCTAATTTCTGTCAACAAATTATTATCAAAACTCAAGGATATCGCACGATCCTTTCTCCATTCTGCTGCTATGGATAGAGAGTTTCTCATTTCAAAATCCACTTTTATCAATGGACTGAAAGATTCGGTGAGGTTGATGTTATAGAATAAGTTTGCTGGCTTATAATCACCATTTTGATTAAGCACCTGCTGATTTTGCTGTTCATATTCCAAACCACTGTTTGCTGCAGAGAAATTAAGATTTGTCTGGAATCTATTAATCGTGTAGGCAGATCTATAACCGTGTTGTAATGAGAAACGTTTAAACGTTTTTCTAAACCAAGCCAACTTCATAAGACCGGTATACTTGATGTCCCAGTTGGGTAGCGGTATATCTTTAAAGGCATTATCGTCTTGATCTTCTACACCGCGACCTTCATAGGCTGCAAGGAAAGATGGCAGTAAAACGCTTTGACTGTTACGGCTAAAACCATTAGGAAAACCGTCTTCGTCCCTAGAGAAGTTATCATTGCCATAGAATTCTCGTGCCAATTGATTTGCAACTATCAGCCTATTACCTCTAAACTCATCAAATGTCTGGGAATCATCGATGATACTTCTAGAAAAAGCTGTTCCCAACATTAAGGTAGAAATACTAAAGTTTCCAAACGTCTGTGGTGTTAGCGATTGGTATGTCAGATCAGTAGGATCAACTCGGTAATTCTCAGTAAATGTTTCTTGATATTGACGGTTGGAAACGATATCAATATTCAAGTCAGGTAACAAATCTACTGTGAGGTTAACCGTTAAGTTTTTACGCTCGATCTCAGCATATTGTTGGTTAAAGTCCTGATACAATGTCAACCAGCCACGTCTGGCGGCGAGGTCACGAACCTCTGCCTGGCTACCAAAGGTGAATCCCGTGGTAGGCCTTAGTGTACCTATAAAACCAACGCTAGGTGTATAACCTGGTAAGAAAATACCATTGCCTTCTTCATAATTGATAGTAGCTCGCTTTACAGATGTAGCAATACCAATGAATGTGTTATACGCTTGATTTGCAAAATTCTTTTTAGGGATTTTCACTTCTTCTTGCGGTGGTGCTTCAGCACCGCTTTCCTGTCTTGCTGTAGGTAGACGGCTGCGCGATCTGCTCGCGGTGCGTTGTTGAGCTTCCTTGCGTGCTGCTGCTCCAAATTTCTTTTTGTCCAATCCTGCAAAGGTGTATAATTTGGATAGGTCAAGATTTCCGTTGATACGATGCGTGTTGGCATTTTGCACGCTGTTTCCTAGATTGGGAATGCCATCCAGTTGTGCAAATTGTTGGGAGTTACGCTGCCAGTTGAAATCTGCTGTGTATGTGTATGTCGCTTTCGCGAAAGCGAGAAAAGGAAACTTCTCCAATGGCAATTCATAAGTCGCTCTGAACTGTCTGGAGTGCGAGTCCGGAATCCCTTCATCCAAAAAGTTTGTCCACAAAGTATAACCTTCGTCAATAGTATTATCCTGATTGTCAATGTAGCTGCGCACGATACGATCGTTGTTAGCAGAAATGTTCAGGTTCAAGGAATTCGTCAAATCCCAAGTTATCGCATACTGATTGGAAAGAGTAAAGTTGCGATTGGTAAGTGGTGCTAGTGCAATGTTTTGAGCATCTGGGATGCCATCGCCATCAAGATCCACTGGATTAGTATCCAGCTGCAAATCCCTAAAGGTTTGTGTGTTGAACTGACGACGAACCGTACCGCTAGCGGTAAACACATTAGGCAGTAGGTTTACATTAAACTCTCTCAAAAACTTGAAATAGTCACCTGAAAGTGTCGTGTCTGCCTTGATAAGCGGCTCAAACTTAAGTTCTGGAAACGCATAGTTATACGTAGCATTCACATTAACCGATTGATCTTTGAACTCCTCAATTTCAAAATTGCGCTGGTCTGTCTGGTTATAAGATCCTGAAAACACAAAGTTTTCTATGTCATAAGGCATTGGTTTGCTGTCGCCAGTACGAGCCTTGCTAACACCTATAAGATTGACGCTTTGGCGCTTTGTATAATCTTCAGATTGATTTCTTATAGCATCTCTTTCCTGATCTGAGGTAGCATTTTCCAAACGTGTATCAAGTTCTATATCCTCAAATTGTGGATCAAATTGTGGGGTGACAGTTTGCTCTTCTATGCGGTAAGAAAATGGTAGGTTCAATCCCCATTTTTGCGGAAAGAGCTGTCCTAAGCTTAAACTTGTAGTAATATCGTATTGAGTCAGATCCTCACGGCTACGTTCATTAGGTCCCTGCTCAATGGATCCAAATCCTATGGTGCTGCGTCTACCATTGGCACTAACCGTAGCAAAATCTGCCATGTTTGCGTCAAGGTTAAGTACGGCCGCATAACCTCCTTGGTTTTGAAGTCCAGAAAGCCTGAGCTCATTGAACCACACCTCACCACTAATGGTATTTTTCACATTATTGCGCACACCCAACATCACGGCTCTTACATCTCCATAATTTGGATTACCCTTGATACCATATATCTGCTGATTAGGCTCACCCGCAGAATCTGGATCTAGATCTGCTTGATTGAAAAAGTTTACTTCGCTATTAATAAGATTAGGATCACCTAAAACCAGAGACTTGATTTCCTGAAGTAGGGAAAGATCAATGTCAAAGTTATTTGCAGCTGGCCAGATCACCGTTGGATCTGTAGCACCAAATGGTGTAGGAGTCAATGGCAATCTTACTTCATAGTAGTTGTCAGTAAAGTCAACACCTATGCGTATAAATACCTCTAGTTCACCATCAACCAATGCTTGTTTATCGCTTAGAGATTCTGCATGCACGAACATCTCAAGGTTTTCATACTGCCTCATGTCAATGCGTATGTTCTTGAAAACGGCTCTTCTATCAAAACCTTCCAAGTCTTCTACTATTAATGCGAGTGATTGTTCGTTCTGACGAATGTTTTGGTTTTGGGTACGTAATTCTTCTCTTATAACTCCAGGTGGCAGCACATATGGAATGGGCTCTCTTCTATCGTTATTCTCAATATTAACTGCCTGAACTTCAAAAGAAGTCTGATCGTTATCTACGTTAGGATCATCTGGATCCAAGGAGGCCGTATATCTTCTATAGTCACCACGGACAAGATCCATCGCTCCAAATCTCAAGAACGTATCCACTTCAAAATCTGAAAGGTACATTCTCATGAATCGTATGGCTCTAAAGTCTGCGATTTCACCTATGGATTCCCGTGTTGGATCATTTAAAGGAACTCTAAACTGAACCCATCTAGTGTCAATCGTGGTACCGTTAGGTAAAGTAGATGTGACCAATCTAGAATCGCTTACATATGGATTTGTACCTACCTGCATCAAACCAGGACCTATCTCGATGTCATATTCAAAATAACTATCGATGGTATTCATGGTATTGTCACGGTTGATATCCTCAACATCAGGCTGAGTAGTAGAACCTCGATCTGTTTGGGTGACATCAGTAGGTGAATTACCTTGAGTATTGTTATATCTCTTGTAGCGATCTAGTATGTTACCGTCAGCAGCGATGAAATATTCATAGTTATCTGCAGCTGGATCTATAGGACCAAATTCTGAGAACTGCGCATTTTCCTCAGCATCGCTAAATCCATCCAATCCAATGTCTTGATTGGTTCGCTCCTGACCTTCTGTATCAAAGGCATAAATAAGCGATTGATTTAAAGGCACTTTACCGAATGCCGTAGAAACCGTTAAATCAGTTCCACCTTCTTCCGGCAATCCATTTTCATATTGCTTGCGGTTGTCTTTTAAGATGTCTTCTGAAATACTTCCAAGGTTGATAGAAATAGTTCCGCCATCGTTAGTAGCATCATACTGGAATGGATCCATGACCCAAAACTGAATGTACTCCACGTTAGTCGCCTCAAAATCTGTACTTAAAAAGCTACGAGTGATTCCGCCCCAATTGTCTGCTGGGTTTGGAAGAATATCGGTGCCGGCTGCTGCAGGGTTGTAGTTGTAAGATCCACGCTCATCTGGATAGAATGATAAATCCAGCGTATTGATAACTTGTGTCTGACCTTGCTGAATATCTACCTGAGGGAAAATCTCGTCTATAAAAACACGTCGTGTTCGGTAATCAGACACATCAGCATCTGTGATTTCATCAGGACGCTGATTCCCATAAAATATTGGATCGATAGTATACCAAGCCAATCGACCACGAGAGAAATTATACGCTAATGGATTAGCTGGCGATCCAGCACCTTCAAAGGCTACTGGTGTACTGGCTAAATTCCAAGCTAATGGAGATAAGATATTGATGGAAGTTTGAGATCCTTCAAAGTCATCCACATAAGCCGCTGCCTTACCGTCAAAATTATCGCTATCTGGAGAACCTGGAAATAGGTATGCCGCTTCACCACGTATGGACAAATTGGAAATGACATCAGTATCGATGTTGGGAAGCTTATTAGCAAGCCTGGTTAAGAACGGTACTTCTGTATTATAAAGGAAATTGGCTCCAATAATGGTATTGTTGATTGGCTCTGTACCGTAAGTGGACTTTTGGGTGATAGGTCGTTCCTTGAGATTCAAGAAAGTACCGCCTACTATAAAGTTCTCGTTAAATGTGTGTTCTACATTGATACCCGTGAATCGTTTGGTCTGTTGATTAAACGTCGAATTATTCTCCGTAGAAACCTGGATAGGCGTGTTGGAATTCAATAATGCTTGATCCAGAATGATAACGCTACCACGAGCATAGTCAACCGTATAATCGATCCCTTCTTGCAGTGTTCTACCACCAGCTGTTACCGTAACGGAACCTCTTGGGATATTAAAACCACCGATAGGAATACCCTGCTGACCAGTTGCTTTGTATTCACCTTTAATTAGGTATTTGTTTTTCTCCGTTGTTTGAAGCGCCTGGGCTTTAGTAGTACGATACATATCGCGATAGACATACTTAGCTTGATTAGCGTTATATGTATCTGGGTTATTATAATTTTCTGGGCCGCTATTAGGTGTATTGTCGAGCTTATTGAATAAGTATTCTCCAAAAGGTTCCACGCTGGTAAAAATCACACGACCGGTTTCGGAATCTACGGTGAGTCCTTCTACATAATCAAAGAAACCATCACCAGCTGGTTGTGGGTCATTTTGTTTATTCAATCGATCTAGATTGAACACTCTTATCAATGTGGTTTCATCAACATCATCAGGTAACGGCACGGCAGGATTAGCCAATGTACCTTCTGCTGCAGTGATGTAATTTAATTCTGGTGGGAATTGGTAAAAGATATTCAGTTTGAAATCTTCCTGTGATAATCTAGAGCCTCCTAGATTATAGATATTTTTCATCATCAGATCCCAGATAGGTTCTGAAACATTAGTTAGGTTACCTTTCAGTAGTTTTACAACTAGATTTTGGTTGGTAACCACTTGTTGATTGGCATCTGGATTTTGATTGACTTCTGTTGCGGTGACACCATCGTTTGCAAATTCACCTACTTGAAACACTTGTCCACCAACGGTGTATTGAAAAGCCACAGCAACAATCTCATCATTACTCAATCGCTGGTTTAAGGAGATATAACCTAGTTGTGTGTTTAATTTGTATTCATTCGGATTCAGCTGGCGAGCGTTTTCCAGAGTCACATAGTCAAAACCTTCATTGACCTGTACGCTTCCGAAACCTTGTTCTACCGTCGCGATGTCTCTTATTTGCCTGTTTAAGACAGTTTCACCACCAGAATTTATAGCAATAGGATTGAAATCATTGTTACCGTTACTCGGGAAACTACCAGCAGGAACATTTATAAAACCTGGAGGTTGCTGATCTAATCCAATGTTAGTTGGGTCTGATTCTCCAATATCCTGAATAGCGACTAGATTACGAACATCCTCAGTACGGTTACCTCTATTGGTGATCCATACTTCAGCTCTAGTAATTTGAATATTGTTATTGATAAAGGGATAGTTGACCAAAGATTGATCATAAGTATCCCTAAAATAATGAGCTAAGAAAAAGTGTCTATTCTCATCATAATCCAGTGAGAAAAAATCAAAGTCATTTACTGTTGCTCCACCAGCAGCTTGTACTGTTCTGGATTCTGATTGTTGTTCAGAAAAAACCGTGGTTATACGGGTTTTACCAAACTGAAGATCTGCCTTGACACCAAAGAGACTTTGTGCACCACGTATTAATTGAGAATTAAGCGGCATACTCACATTACCTACCTCAATCCCTTGCAGGATATCATCCTCAGTAGGTGTGTAATCCAACTTTATCTGATTCTGGAAATCAAAGGAACCTTGAGTGTCATAGTTCGCATTAACATTCAATCTCGTTCCTACGGTACCAGACAAACTAAGATTGATTCGCTGATTAAAATCAAACGTAATGTTCTGTCTATTTCTTGGAGAAAAACTAGGGTTGTCTGTTTTATTATAAAGAACACCTAAATCAATGGCCACATTTCCCTGCGGTATGATACTGATTTCTGTACCGCCAAAAATGCTTTCAAACAAATCAGAATCCACATAAAAGTTAGGCAAGAGATTCCTCTGCTGCTCTTTATCTGCCTCTGTCCTTCCTGCAAGCAGTTTAGATTTTTCTCTGAAGTAGGAACGCATTTGTTCCTTGATCACAATTTTTTGATATTCCTCTCGGGTCAGTGTAAATGGATAATCAATACGGTATTCTCCAAAACGCTGATTAAAAATATAGCGATCAAGATCTGCATCATAAATATAGAGCGACGTGATACTAGGCGGATCAGGTAGTGTTATTCTACCCAGTTGGATTTGCGATGCCGTAGAATCTGCAGGAGTGGTTGTGGGTTGTTGCGCTTTCGCGAAAGCGAAAACAAAGAAACACATTACGACATATAAATACTTGCGTATCAGATTAATATATTCGTATCTCAAATCCTATAATTGTTTAAGTGCTTCCTTAATAAGTTGTTCAGTGGTGGCATCTGGCTTGTCTGACAGGATCTTATCGATCACTTTTTGAGACTGTTTGCGCAAATAACCAAGCGTTTCCAAAGCAGATAACGCCTCTTCTCGTCCTCTATTGCTCGGTAAAACAGAAATCTGCGGATCTTCCAGCACCTGCAAAATCTTATCACGTAAATCGAGGATCACGCGTTGCGCCGTTTTTGCACCTATTCCTTTAACACTTTGAATCGTTCTAACATCTCCATTTGCAATAGCCTGGGCAATTTGTGATGGATCAAGACTGGACAACATCGTGCGAGCCGTATTTGCACCTATCCCAGAAACCGAAATAAGCAACTTAAAAACCTCACGCTCGCTTTTCTCAACGAATCCAAAAAGCCGCTGCGCATCTTCACGCACCATCATGTAGGTGTAAAGCTTGACGAGGTCACCTTCTGGAATGAGTGAATAAGTATGTAAAGAAATTTCTACGAAATACCCTACACCAGCGCAATCTATAACGACATCAGTAAGGTTTTTCTCGACCAGCTGGCCTTGCAATTGGGCAATCATTTAACAGGATATTAGCAATCGCTCAAATGTAACAAAATAAAAACAAGGTTTCCTGCTATAATCGCAGTCAACCTTGTTAATTAATGTAAGATGTATTTTACTTTTAGGATCTACCTTTTGCAGACTGTTCTGCAGCTCGTTTTTCTTTTTGTTGGGCATCAATGACAGCCACAGCTGCCATATTCACAATCTCGTCCACACTGGCACCCAACTGTAGAATATGACATGGCTTTTGCATTCCCATCATAATAGGACCAATCGAATCTATGCCTCGCAATTCCTTTAGTAATTTGTAGGTAGAATTGCTACTCTCCAAATTAGGAAAAATCAAGGTGTTGACCTTTTTCCCAGCTAATTTAGAAAACGGAAATTTTTGCTCCAGCATCGTAGCGTTCAAGGCAAAATCTGTCTGTATTTCACCATCTACAACTATACTAGGATAATACTGGTGCAAATACTTTACAGCATCTGTAACCTTAGTAGCATTAGGGTGCTTACTGGATCCAAAGTTTGCATAAGAAATCATGGCAATTACGGGATCGATTCCAAACATACCTGCCGTTCTACCAGTCATCTGTGCAATTTTAGCAAGCTCAATGGCGTCTGGATCAATGTTAATAGAAGTATCTGAGATAAATAGCGGGCCACGATCAGTGACCATTAAGTTGGTGGTCGCAATTTTATCGACTCCAGGAGCCATTCCTATAATTTCCATCATAGGACGCACAGATCGCGGATAGGATTGCGCAACACCAGTTATCAATGCATCTGCATCTCCTACCTTAACCATCATCGCGGCAAAATAGTTACGCTGACGTATGGTTTTGCTAGCATCAAATTCAGTCACACCTTTGCGTTGTCTCAACTTCCAGAACTCGCGTGCATATCGATCACGCCTTGCGGACTCTTCATCGGTTTTGGGGTCAATGATTAAGCATGGTTGATCAAAATCAAGCTCTGCCATCATTTCTTCAATGACATCTTTTCTTCCCAATAATATGGGCGTACCTATTCCTTCTTCCAGAACAATTTGAGCCGCCTTGAGTACGTCTACATTATCAGCTTCTGCAAAGACAATACGTTTTGGATTGATTCTCGCGCGGTTTAATAACAAACGGACAAGCTTGTTATCAGATCCCATTCTAGAAAGCAACTGCTCCTCATACTTATCCCAGTCTGTGATAGGTTCTTGAGCAACTCCAGATTCCATGGCAGCTCTAGCTACCGCCGGTGGCACTGTTGAGATCAAGCGTGGATCAAAAGGCTTTGGAATTATATAATCACGCCCGAAGTTGAGCTTCAACTCTCCATAGGCAATATTTACTTGTTCTGGCACAGGTTCTTTTGCCAGGTTTGCCAGTGCATAAGTCGCAGCTAGCTTCATTTCTTCATTAATCATTGTGGCGCGCACATCCATGGCACCTCTAAAAATGAATGGGAACCCTAATACGTTATTTACTTGGTTGGGATTATCACTACGTCCTGTTGCCATAATGATATCCTCACGAGCTGCCATAGCCAGGTCGTAATCAATCTCTGGAGTTGGATTTGCCATTGCAAAAACAATAGGATTATCACTCATGGATTGCACCATCTTTTGGGAAACTATATTCCCGGCAGAGAGTCCCAAAAACACGTCTGCTCCAACAATGGCGTCTGCCATGGAAACTGGTTTATGATCAGTAGCAAATTGCATTTGCATTTTACCTAGGTCTGTGCGTGATTTGGTAATAAGACCGTCAACATCAAACATCATAATGTTTTCTAGTCGTGCTCCTAATTTTACATACAGCGAGGTGCATGAAATTGCGGCACTACCAGCGCCAGAAACAACGATTTTTACATCTTCTATATTCTTTTCAGCAAGTTCCAATGCATTGAGAAGTGCAGCACTTGAAATGATCGCTGTTCCATGCTGGTCATCATGCATGACCGGTATGTTCAATTCTTCTTTGAGTCGGCGTTCAATTTCAAAGGCCTCGGGAGCTGCAATATCTTCTAGATTGATTCCTCCAAAAGTGGGCGCGATATTCTTGACCGTTTCAATAAACTGATCTACATCCTTGGTGTCAACTTCAATATCGAAACAATCCAGGTCTGCAAATATTTTAAATAACAAACCTTTACCTTCCATAACTGGTTTGCTCGCAAGAGGACCTATGTCTCCTAATCCCAATACTGCCGTACCGTTAGATATTACGGCTACCAAATTCCCCTTTGTAGTGTATTTATAGGCGTTGGTTGGATCCTTAGCAATCTCAAGGCAAGGTTCTGCCACACCAGGACTGTAGGCTAATGACAAGTCTCTCTGGCTACTGTATTTTTTAGTTGGGACCACCTTGATTTTTCCAGGTGTAGGTTTTGCGTGATAAACCAGTGCTTCTCTTCTTCTGCTGGGTTTGCTGCTCATAAAATGCTTTTTAAGCGATTACAAAGGTAGCGATTAAACGTGTGAGCGAGGATTTTGAATCACCTAAGGTTATTAGATGTTTCTATTTGTTTTTGATGTTTTCGCTTTCATTTCGATGAACTCAGCGCAACGTGTGAAAGCAAAATTTCCAATAGCCATTGCAATAATATATTTAGATAGACTATCTATAATTTCTTGCTTCTTATTTGATTTGAGATTAGGTCCTTTCCCTAAAAACCACCCGAGCATTCTTGGGTCGCAGCGTGATCAATGGATGGTATTCAATGATATCGCCAATGGCTTCCAAGTCGTATTTCTCGAGTATGTTTTTAACCACGAGTGCCATTTCAAACATCGCAAAATTATTCCCTATGCACATACGAGGTCCAGCACCAAAAGGAAAATATTGATCGCTGTATTCCTTGCGCTTATCTGGATCGAATCGTTCTGGGATGAACGCTTCTGGTTGTTGCCATAAATCGGCGCGGCGGTGCATTTCATAGAAACTAATGAGCCATATACTACCGGCTGGAATGGAGATATCATCACACTCGTCAGCTTCTACCGCTACGCGATCGGTTACATATGCTGGTGGATACAAACGCATGGTTTCATCCAGCACTTGCTTTGTATACTCCATGGATCGCACCTGTTCCATTAAATCTGTACTATCGAGTTTTGAAATCTCACCCTGAACCTTTCGTGCTTTTTCTGGGTGATGTGCCAATAGTTGAGTGGCAAATGTCAACGCATTTGCTGTTGTTTCATGGCCTGCAATAAATAATACCAAAATTTCATCTATGAGCTGTTCATCGCTCATATGGGTACCATCCTCATAGGTAGATTGCAATAACATATCCAGCAGGTCTCCATAGGTTTTATTTTCTTTCCTGCGCTGTTCGATAATATCCAAGAGAATGCCTCTTGCCTCATCAATCAATTCCATGTGATAGGCAATACTCCTATTTCCAGAAAGCCAGCGACGGTTGTAATACCATTGCAGGAATGGCAATCGCAATTCCTTGATGAGCATCTTTTGAGCTTCTTCAGTAATTTGCTGTAACCGATTGATGCGCTCGTCCATGTCCTCCAAATAAAACAAACTGCGGGCAACGACCTTAAATGCGAGGTCACTAAAGACTTTATGAATATCCATGGCTTTGCCAGGGACAATATTCCTTAATTCCTGCTGTATCACCTGATGCATGGAATCCATGATACCAGCGAGTTGTTTTTTATAAAAAGCAGGTTGAACTAGCTTTCGGTTTGCTTTCCATTCTTCACCGTTTGCAGTGAGCAATCCATGACCTATATATTTTGCCAGGTCGTGTGTTTGTAAGCTGGATTTATGATAATTGCGCTGATTCTTCTGGAGAATATGTTGTGTGAGCTTTGTATCGCAGGTAAAATGAATGGTCAATCCAGGTTTTGGGCTAATCTTGAATGTCTGGCCGTAACGCTGGAAGTTTTCTCTGTGAAATGGTAATGGGTCTTTATAAATCTGAGCAGATTTAGACAAAAACCTTATCGCCGATACTTTGTGAATGTTACGCATAGATCTATTGGTCGAAAAGACCGCCCATTCTTGCATTAGGTGTTCTACCTAGATGTTTGTAGGCGTGTTCTGTGACCTCACGTCCGCGTGGCGTACGGATGATAAAGCCTTGTTGAATCAAGAATGGTTCGTAGACTTCTTCAATAGTTTCTGCACTTTCTGATACTGCCGTAGATAAGGTAGTAATTCCTACAGGTCCACCTTTAAACTTATCAATAATAGTAGTCAATATCTTATTGTCCATCTCGTCCAATCCGTGCGCGTCAACATTTAAAGCTTTTAGCGAATATCTGGCGATATCCAGATCGATATTCCCGGTTCCCTTGATTTGGGCAAAATCACGTACGCGTCTTAAAAGTGCATTTGCAATCCTAGGTGTTCCGCGGCTTCTACCTGCGATTTCAATAGCAGCTTCCTTGTCAATTTCAACTTGCAGAATCTCAGAGCTGCGCTCTACGATCGTGGAAAGAAGTTCAGTCGTATAGTACTGCAATCTTGACGAAATCCCAAATCTAGCTCGCATGGGAGCCGTGAGCAAACCGCTACGTGTAGTTGCACCTATCAATGTAAACGGTGCGAGATTGATCTGCACCGTACGCGCATTGGGACCAGTCTCGATCATGATATCGATCTTGTAGTCTTCCATAGCACTATAGAGGTACTCTTCTACTATAGGACTAAGTCTGTGGATCTCATCAATGAATAAAACGTCGCGCTCATCAAGGTTTGTCAGTAATCCAGCGAGATCTCCAGGTTTGTCAAGAACTGGTCCAGATGTGACCTTGATCCCAACACCTAATTCTGCCGCTAGTATATGAGCGAGTGTTGTTTTACCTAATCCTGGAGGTCCATGAAAAAGCGTGTGGTCAAGTGCATCACCGCGTTGATTTGCGGCTTGAACAAAAACCTTGAGGTTTTCAAGAATCTGATCTTGACCGGCAAAATCGTCAAAGGAAAGTGGCCTCAACGCACGTTCTATATCGTGCTCTTCATTGGAAAAATTTTCACTGGTCGCGTCAAGATGCTCATTCATATGTCAAAGATAGTCGATAGTAGATTTGTTAGTTGGATTTTCGCTTTCGCGAAAGCGGTACACTTCTCAACATTTTACCAATTACCTTAATTTTAGTAGAAAGAAAAGCAGCTGGTGTTATATTGAAAATAAAAATATGAAACCTACTCAAAAAGTACCGCATTTAGAGCTTGATTTGATTAACGACACAAAGTGGTCGATGGAAAAGCAAGACCCAGAAAAGTATACCTTAATGGTATTTTATCGTGGCTATCACTGTCCAGTTTGTAAGAAGCAACTGGAATCTCTCAAGGATAAATTATCAGAATTTGTAGATCGCGGCGTCAATGTGATCGCAGTAAGTATGGATACAGAAGAGCGAGCTAAAAAAACTGGCGAGGAATGGGATATTGAGAGTATACCTGTAGGATTTGAACTGAGTAAAGAGCAGGCAAAAGAATGGGGACTTTATCTGTCTAAAGGAATAAGCGATAAGGAGCCAGAATTATTCTCTGAACCAGGACTATTTCTGATTAAAAAAGATGGGACGCTCTATTGCAGTGCTGTTCAAACCATGCCATTTGCAAGACCACAGTTGGATGATCTTCTTAAAGCAATCGACTTTATAGAGGATAAGGATTATCCTGCACGAGGTGAGGCATAATTGTCACTTAGCAGATGGAATAAACAATTCCATAGCTAATCAAATCCTGTAATCCTGTAAAAGTTGACAGGTGATTAAATGGAACATATGTAAATCAAAAAAGGTGGAGCAATTGCTCCACCTTTTTTATTAGGTTTTGAATTCACCTAGTGATTCATTTCTTCTTCCTTAGGTTGTAAAGGTATATGCTGCGGCACATAGTCTTGTCCAGCGATTACATATTCATCTTCTTCATTCAGTTTAGAATAGTCATACGGCCATCTGTGAACATGTGGAATTGCTCCAACCCAGTTACCGTGAATGTGTTTGTCTCCAGTTGTCCATTCCAATGTATTGGATTTCCATGGATTTGCCGGTGCTTTCTTACCAAAGAAGATACTCTTAACAAAGTTATAAGCAAAGAACAATTGACCTACTGCTGTGAAGATTGCAAAGTATGTGATCAAGGAATTCGTATCTGCTAGATCATCGAAATACGGGAAGTTAGTGTTAGTATAGTAACGTCTAGGAAGACCTGCCATACCTACAAAGTGCATAGGGAAAAATACTCCATAAGCTCCAACTGCAGTCATCCAGAAATGGACGTAACCTAGATTCTTATCCATCATGCGGTTAAACATTTTAGGGAACCAATGATAAACTCCAGCAAACAGTCCGTAAAGAGCAGATATACCCATTACCAAGTGGAAGTGAGCAACTACAAAGTACGTATCGTGAACGTTAATGTCGAGTGTACTATCTCCTAGAATGATTCCAGTAAGTCCACCTGTTATAAAAGTCGATACCAGTCCAATGGAAAACAGCATCGCAGGATTCATCTGTAAATTACCTTTCCAAAGCGTTGTTATGTAATTAAATGCCTTTACCGCTGATGGTATAGCAATCAATAGCGTAGTAAATGTAAATACAGATCCCAAGAATGGATTCATACCTGAAATAAACATGTGGTGACCCCAAACAATCGTAGATAGGAAAGCGATCGCAAGTATGGAAGCTACCATCGCACGATAACCAAAAATAGGTTTACGTGAATTGGTTGCAATAATCTCTGAGGTAATCCCAAGTGCTGGAAGTAATACAATATAAACCTCTGGGTGACCTAAGAACCAAAAAAGGTGCTCAAATAAAACTGGAGAACCTCCTTGATTAGCAAGAACCTCTCCTTGTATATAAATGTCAGACAAAAAGAAAGAAGTTCCAAAACTTCTATCCATTATCAAAAGTAAAGCGGCTGCAAATAATACTGGGAAAGAAACAATTCCAATAATAGCCGTTACAAAGAATGCCCAAATGGTCAAAGGCAATCTCGTCATGGACATACCTTTTGTTCTCAAATTGATTACCGTAACTACATAGTTCAAGGAACCCAAAAGAGAAGATGCAATAAAGATCGCCATTGAAACCAACCATAAGGTCATACCCATTGCAGATCCTGGCATCGCCTCTGGTAATGCACTAAGCGGTGGATAAATTGTCCAACCTGCTGCTGCTGGTCCTAATTCAACGAATAATGATCCAATCATGATCGCAGAAGACACAAAGAATAACCAGTAAGACACCATATTGAGGAATCCTGAGGCCATGTCTCGCGCACCAATTTGTAAGGGAATCAAGAAATTTGAGAACGTACCACTTAAACCAGCGGTAAGAACAAAGAATACCATGATGGTACCGTGAATAGTAACAAGGGCTAGATAAATACTAGGTTCCATTACTCCTTCTTTTACCCAGCTTCCTAATAATGCTTGAAAGATTACGTTAGGCTCCTCTGGATTGGCAATTTGCATTCTCATCAATAGAGACATTGCAATACCAATTGTTCCCATGATCAAACCAGTAATCAAATACTGCTTTGCGATCATCTTATGATCTTGAGAAAAAATGTATTTAGTTACAAAGGTTTCTTTGTGGTGGTGATGCCCATCATCATGTCCGTGGTCATCGTGCGCAACTGCAACAGCTTGTCCCATAAATATTAATTTTCAGCTTTCGCTAATGTTTGATCAAATGTTTCCTGAGCAGCTAACCACTCATTAAATTCTTCTTCTGTCTCTACGACAATTTTTGCTTGCATGTTATAGTGGGTTATTCCACAAATTTTGTTACAAAGCAAATAATATTCAAATTCATAAGGATCCAAACCTACATCTCCTGCAGCGATCATTTCCTTACTTTTTTGTCGTCGAATCCCATTAATCTTACGAACTTTTTCAGTCATAAATTCCGTGGACTTGTAATCTTCAGAAGTTACCGTTGGAGTGAACTTAAATTGAGTTACCATTCCTGGTACTACGTTCATCTGTGCTCTAAAATGCGGCATGTACGCAGAGTGTAATACATCTTGCGAACGAAACTTGAATAATACAGGTCGGTTAACAGGAAGATGAAGTTCAGTGGTGACAGAATCATCCATCCCGTCTGCATCAGTTGGGTCGATTCCAAGAGAATTCCCTATTTCCCCATCAATAAAACGGACATTAGCGTCTCCCAAAGTGTTGTCTACACCACTATATCTAAACCTCCAATTGAATTGATAAGCGTAAACTTCAACTATTAATGGATCGTCGTCCAGATTTGCATCCATGATATCGTTCCAAGAAAATAGACCCCACAAAATCAATCCAGCTAATACTACAACGGGAATGGCAGTCCAAATAAATTCAAGTCTATCATTGTCTGCATAGAACAACGCTCTTTGACCTTTCTTTCCATGATACTTATAAGAGAACCAATGTAGAAGTGCTTGTGTAAGAAATTGAACAATCATGATAACCACCGTTGTCAATAACAAAAGGTTATCATATTCTGCACCATGAGCAGATCCTGCATCTGGTAAGAAAAAGTCCTGATAGCCAATAAAACATGCGATCATCATGATATACATGGCGATCACAAAGATCAACATACCTTGACCATTACGTTTGTTGTCTAGATCGTTAGCAACTTCGCTTTGATCCGTATCAGGATCTGGAGCTTTTCCAAGTTTAACAATCTTGGATATTTGCCAGATAGAAACGGCAAGAAGTGCTGCAATTAATATGATTAGAAATGCTGTCATTACAGTTTTATTCTATGAAATTTTAATAATGAAAATGTTTGCTCTCACCTAGATATGGATCACCTTTAGCTAGTAATGGAGCTTTTGTCATTGTGTTGAAAACGTACCACAAAAATATTCCTGCAAAGAACATAAATGCACCAATCTCTGGGAATCCAATAAACCAAGATGCTCCAACAGTACCCGGCATGACCATCACATAGATATCTAAATAGTGACCAATTAGGATAAAAATACCAGCTGTAACAACAAACCAATTCACTCGTTTAAAGTCGGAATTCATTAGGATTAATAACGGGAAAAGGAAGTTAATTGCTACCATCCCGAAGAACAACAAGTTGTAGTCTTCGATTCGAGTTACAAAGTAAGTCACCTCTTCTGGAATGTTGGAATACCATATCAACATGAATTGGGAGAACCATAGGTATGTCCAGAAAATACTGAAACCAAACATGAACTTTGCCAAGTCATGAATGTGTGAATCATTCACAAATTCTAAATAACCTTTTCCTTTCAAGAAAATCGTTACTAGAGCAATAGTTGTTACTGCAGATACAATCATACTTGCAAATACGTACCATCCAAATAATGTAGAGAACCAGTGTGGATCAAAGCTTAAGATCCAGTCCCAAGCCATGATGGATTCAGTTACAATAAAGAACACTAAAAACATCGCACTGTGCTTAAACGCCTTCTTGTACCATACATTACCTTCTGGCTTATCGTCTTGTTTTAAACCAAATCTACGTATGTTCCAACGGTATAAATTCCAACCTACTAAAAATATACCCGCGCGAATCAACCAAAATGGAACATTCAAAAATCCTGTCTTACCTGCAACAATATGATCATATGCCTCGCTAGTAGGATCGTCTATACCAGGAGTCATCCAGGTAAAAATATGATTCAATCCCAATCCAGTGACAAGCAATAAAATGAACATTAATATACCACCTGGTAGGATATAACTGCTAATTCCTTCCATTACTCTAAAAAGAACTGGTGACCAACCTGCCTGTGAAACCTTTTGAATTGCATAGAAAGCAAGCGCTCCCAATCCTATCATGAAAAAGAAGAAACATGCGACGTAAACAGCTGCCCACGGACGGTTTACCAATTGGTGATAGACATGTTCTGCATGAGAACCTGTATGATCCTCTGCCTCATGAGGTGTCGTAGTATGTGCATTTTCACTGTGAGCAACGTCATTGTCAGTTACATAACCAGTCTCCATATGCGCTTCTTCTGCTTCATGCATGTTGTTGCTATGATCTCCTGAATGATCTTCACTCATTTCATGGGATTCTCCATGACCGCCACCGTGAGCGGCAGCCTCGTCAGCAAGCATTTGTTCTACCGCAGCTTCATCTGCAGGTACTGCAAGAAAACCTATCGTGGTGAACACAGCGCCCAACACTATAAGGACAATAGCAAATACTTTTAATTTAGTTGTAAGAGTATACATATATAATATCTTCTTGAACCCTATTACTGGCCTTGGTTTGTGTTATCATTTTCTTCATCTGCACTTCCAGTAGTTGGGGGTACATCTGCTTCTATCTCAGAATCATTATCTGTATTTTGAGTGGAAAGGGAATCAGTTTCCTGCTGCGCTACCGGAGTTTCAACCGTCATTACCTTACCATCTTCATCCATCACTGGCTGTCTAGCCACACCCATTAAATCAGCACGTAAGGCTTCCACATAATGGGCAATTTCCCAGCGCTCCTCTATACTTGTTTGAGATGCATAAGATCCCATGTAATTAATACCGTAATACATAACATGGTAAATAGAGCCTTGTGTAATCTCACGAGCGTCATAACTAGGAACCCCTAAAATCTTTTCAGTTTGAACCAAGTGTCCTTGGCCGTCTCCTTTCGCGCCGTGACAAATCGCACAATAAATACCGTACAATGCTTGACCGTTAGTTAAGTGAGCTTCTGTAAGTGGTACAGGATTGTTTAAGTTCGCTTTCGCGGAAGCGTAACCCTCATTAGTATCTTCGTAATCATATGGCATCCAACCTCGAGAAACGGTACCATCAACCGGTTTCTGGGCTTCCATGTCATTGTTAAAAACTTCACCTTCTGAATAGGTGCTGTATCCAACATCTTCATACATGTTAGGAAAATACTGGACACTACGGCCAGATTTAGGGCTCACTTCTCTCGTCCCATCATCTCCACAAGAGACAACGACCAAAGCTCCAAATGCTATTAGAAATATGTTCAATAACTTATTCATCAGTGATTCTCTTTGTCAATTAGTACAAGCTCTACAGCACCTGTATCGTATAAAAACTTAGTAATGGAATCAATATCTTCTCCATGCGCATCCAGCTCCATCAAAAAGTGATCATCTGTAGTTCTTACATCAGGATTTTCGGCTTTTTTAAATGGCCACAATCTACTGCGTAGGTAGAAAGTAATCACCATAAGGTGTGCTGCAAAAAATACCGTCAATTCAAACATAATAGGCACGAATGCCGGCATGTTTTGTAGATATGAAAAACTAGGTTTACCACCAATATTCTGAGGCCAGTCTTCTATCATGATATAATTCATCATAACCGTAGCTACAGCAAGACCAACTATTCCATAAAGAAATGCATTGATCGCTAATCTGGTGTCAGAAAGACCCATTGCTTTCTCAAGACCGTGAACGGGAAAAGGGCAAAAGACCTCTTCAATATGATAATGTTGCTCTCTAATTTGCTTTACTGCGCTCAACAAAATGTCGTCATCGTTATATAAAGCATGTATTTTATGTGTCGCCATATTATTTACTCGCTAGGATGAGCTATCGGGTCACCGGAAGCTTCATCGTGATTAGACGTCATTTTATTTTCTCTCAATTCCTTATACTTATTTCCACTCGATTTAAGTATGGATTTTACTTCCGCTTGAGCGATTACTGGGAATGTTCTAGAGTACAAAAGGAATAGGACAAAGAAGAAACCAATAGTTCCTATAAAGATACCTATATCAACAAATGTAGGTGAGAACATCGTCCATGATGATGGTACATAATCACGATGCAATGAGGTAACGATAATTACAAAACGCTCAAACCACATCCCTATGTTTACTACAATGGAAATTGCAAAGGAGAACATAATACTGGTTCTCAATTTCTTAAACCACATAAATTGTGGTGAGAATACGTTACAGGTCATCATCGCCCAGTATGCCCAAGCATAAGGACCAGTCGCCCTATTAAGGAAAGCATACTGCTCGTACTCTACTCCAGAATACCAAGCCATAAATAATTCTGTAATGTATGCGACACCTACAATCGAACCTGTAATCATGATTACCAGGTTCATCAATTCAATGTGCTGTATAGTGATGTAATTTTCTAAATGACACACTTTTCTCATTACAATAAGAAGCGTGTTTACCATTGCAAAGCCAGAGAATACCGCACCAGCCACAAAGTATGGTGGAAAGATAGTCGTGTGCCATCCTGGAATTACTGAGGTTGCAAAGTCAAAGGATACGATAGTGTGTACAGAAAGTACCAATGGTGTTGCAAGTCCTGCAAGTACTAGGGATACTTCTTCAAAACGTTGCCAGTCTTTGGCTCTACCTGACCATCCAAAGGACAGGATACCGTAAATTTTCTTATTAAAAGGAGTGATAGCTCTATCACGAATCATTGCAAAGTCAGGAAGCAAACCAGTCCACCAGAACACCAATGAAACTGATAGGTACGTAGAGATCGCAAATACATCCCAAAGTAATGGTGAGTTAAAGTTCACCCATAAAGAACCAAATTGGTTAGGGATAGGTAATACCCAATAAGCCAACCATGGTCGACCCATGTGAATGATTGGAAACAATCCTGCTTGAATAACTGAGAAAATAGTCATCGCTTCTGCTGACCTGTTGATCGCCATTCTCCATTTCTGACGGAACAATAACAATACCGCCGAAATCAATGTTCCTGCGTGACCAATTCCTACCCACCAAACGAAGTTAGTAATATCCCAAGCCCAACCGATGGTCTTGTTCAATCCCCAAACTCCAATACCGGTAGATATCGTGTAAGTGATACATCCTATTCCATAAAGAAAAGCAATCAAGGCGATGGTAAATACCAACCACCATTGCTTATTTGCCGGTCCTTCTACAGGAAAGGCAATATCTCTAGTCACATCAGCATACGTCTTGTCGCCGGTAACTAGTGGTCTTCTTATGGACGCTTCGTAATGAGCCATAATGCGTTTGTTAGTTTCTTAGTTATTATGCGTTGTTTCTTACCTTAACGTGATACATCACGTTAGGCTCTGTTCCTACTTCTTCCAGCAAGTGATACATACGATCCTGCTTTTTCAATTGGGCAATCTCTGAATCTTTATCATTGATATCACCAAATTTAATCGCACCGTTGTAACAAGCATTTGAACATGCCGTTGCAAACTCACCGTCTTCTATCATTCTTCCATCTTTCTTAGCTTCAAGAATAGTCATCTGTGTCATTTGAATACACATAGAACATTTCTCCATCACACCACGAGATCTTACCGTTACATCTGGATTGATAACCATGCGACCTAAGTCATTGTTCATGTGGTAATCAAACTCATCGTTGCCATTATAAAGGAACCAGTTGAATCGGCGAACTTTATATGGACAGTTGTTAGCACAATATCTCGTACCCACACAACGGTTATAAATCATGTGGTTTTGACCCTGACGACCATGCGATGATGCCGCAACTGGACAAACCGTCTCACATGGAGCGTGGTTACAGTGTTGACACATCAATGGTTGGAAAGCTACTTGTGGCTGGTCTGCTGGAATCTCCAACTCACCAAATCCACCTAAAGATCCATTATCTCCAAACAATCCAGAGAAACCGTCTTTTTTAGACTCATCATCCTCAAAGCTGTCTGTGGAAGAGTAGTATCTATCAATACGCAACCAGTGCATATCTCTTGATCTACGTACCTCCATTTTTCCAACTACAGGTACATTATTTTCCGCGTGACAAGCGACCACACAAGCACCACAACCGGTACAGGCATTTAAGTCGATCGACATATTAAAATGATGTCCTACAGATCTATCAAAACTTTCCCAAAGATCGACATCTGGTGATGTTACCGGAGTTTCAATGTGATTCAAAGAAACTTCAGGCATTGGGTTAAATTCATGCTGGTCACCTGTGATATAAGTAGCCAGATCAGTCTCACGAATAATATCGCGACCCATCATAGTATTTTGTAATTGTGTACAGGCAAACTCATGCATACCACCAGCTGCTTCGACACTTACTGATTGAACTGATACACCATTCTTAAAGAAAGGGAAAACGTTCACACCAGTTTGCATTTCTTCCTGAATACCGGCAGTTCTACCATATCCTAAAGCAACACCTATGGTTCCTGGCGCTTGTCCAGGCTGGATTAATGCTGGAATCTTACGTTCAACACCATCCATTTTTACGATAGCATAAGTCCCGTCTAAGGCACCATTAGCTACGTTATAATTCTCTATACCTAATCTATCCGCATCTTTTTGAGAAATAGTTAGATAGTTATCCCAAGTAGTTCTTGTTATCGGGTCTGGTAATTCCTGCAACCATGGGTTGTTGGATTGTGTACCGTCACCCATTGATATTTTAGTATAAAGCACCAATTCAAAACCTCCATCATTGCTAGATCCTGAAAGATCTCTTAATGCAGATGCATTATTGATATTAGGTACTTGTTCACCATTAGATAATGTCTCTGAAACAGAAGCTGCATAGAAACCATCTTGTAATGATTGGTTCCATGAAGATCCATTTCCTGTAGAGAATGTCTTTATGTAATCTTTATAAGAAACGTCACTTCCTGACCAGGTCAGTAATGAATCCTGCATTTGACGCGTATCAAACAATGGTTTGATCGTTGGTTGCATCAAGGAAACTGTTCCTTTCTTCATTTCAACATCACCCCAAGATTCTAGATAATGTGGTGTCGTTGCAACGTACATAGACTCCTTTGCAGTAGCATCCAAGCGAGATGCAAATGACACGGTTAGAGGAACATTTTTCCACGCTTTCGCGAAAGCGTCATTATCAGAATAGCTATACACCGGATCCACGCCAGCGACAAATACAGCACCTACAGCACCGCTTTCCATATCGCTAACCAATTGTTCCACCGCACGACGACTACCTTGACGTGTCAGAATAGGCGCAGAAGTGTCAATAATGGAGCTACCTAATCGCTCATTGATCTCCAACGTTAATTGTTGTGCACCTTGATCTGGCAATCCACAAAGAACCACAGCGTTGCTGCCAGCTCTTCTTAATTTTTGTGCTGTTTCTTCAACAGCCTTGCTTACTTTCTCAGAAAGGTTATTGTTGGCAGATCCACCAACTACCTTACTATAAAGAGCAGCTATAATTTGTTTTTGTTCTGTAGGAGTTACTGGATAACGCTTATCTGCGTTAGCTCCTGATAATGTCATGTTTGCCTCAAACTGAACGTGATGAGACATTTTACCATTTTTAGGAACTCTAGACTGTGCGTAGTTGGTATCAAAACCACCACCTTGCCAGTCACCAACAAAATCTGCACCTACACCTACGATACATTCTGCATTTTCAAAATCGTAATCTGCAAGACCACGTTGGAAATATTTTGCTTCAAATGCATCAAGGGCTGCATCTTCTCCAACCGTATCGTATGTTACTTGGCGAACGTTGGGATAAGCTGCTTTGAATTCTTCCATCAAACGGGCAATCGATGGACTTGCAAAAGTTTGCGTCAAGAAAACAATCTGCTTTCCAGCGTTTGCGTTCAATTGCTGACGAACCTCTTTATCTAATTCTGACCAGGTTGCTTCTTTACCTTTTACTAAAGGAGTTTTCAACCTGTTATTATCGTACAAATCCAGTACAGATGCGTGAACACGTGCATTTGCATTACCTCTTGAAGGTATATCTCTATTACCTTCTACTTTAATAGGACGACCCTCGCGAGTTTTGATTAGAACACTTGCAAAATCATAACCATTAGCAATCGTAGTGGCATAATAATTTGCCATACCAGGAATGATACGATCTGGTTGGTTCACATAAGGAACTGAATGAATTACAGGACCTTCACAGGCAGCAAGTGATGCTGCTGCGGTACTGAATCCAACATACTTCAAGAAATCACGACGTGATGTGCTGGATGATTCCAACACTTCTTCTTTCCCTAAGAATTCTTCAGTAGGAATTGCAGTAGCAAACTCGTTTTGCTCGAGATTTTTAATCATCTCATTGCTCTCATCGAGTTGCGCCGTGCTTTTCCAGTATTTTTTAGTAGTAGCCATAAATCTCTTAAGCTATAATATTAGTAGTGGCACTTACCACATTCAAGTCCTCCTAAATCTGCGATGGTCAATGGACGACCGCCGCGTTGTTCAGATAGTTCTTTATGAATCTCTTCGTAATATCCGTTACCAGCAAGATCAACAGTAGTCTCACGGTGACAGTTGATACACCATCCCATGGTTAATGGTGAGTACTGATACATTATTTCCATTTCTTGAACAGGACCATGACATTCCTGACAAGCGATGTTACCGGCAGTAACGTGTTGCGCGTGATTGAAGTAAGCTAGATCTGGCAAGTTGTGAATGCGTACCCAACGAACTGGCTCTTCTTCACCTACAAAAGCTTGTTCTGCATCTGACCAGCCCGTTGCTTTGTATAGTTTCTGAATCTCTTTGTTATAATCGATACCGTATTCTTCTAATCCTTCAGCTTGTGTTGCATCTGCAACTTGTGCGATAGACTTGTGACAGTTCATACACACATTAAGAGATGGAATACCAGAGTGCTTAGATTCTCTAGCACTTGAGTGACAGTACTTACATTCAATCTGGCTCACACCAGCGTGAATCCTGTGTGAATAGTGAATAGGTTGCACAGGTGCATAACCTTGATCCACACCTACACTCATTAAGCCGCCGTATACAAAGTAGGCACTTGCTAACAATAAGAACACCGCAGAAACCAAAACCAAGAATTGGTTCTGAATAAACGACTGCCAGATGGGAGTTCTTGCTGGCTTATCCTCTTCAAACTCAGTTTGTATTCCATTAGCAGCAGCAAATCTTTTTAGAGTTGTATTCACTGCAAAAAGAACAACTATCAAAACAACAAGAACCAATGCTAGTGCACCTAGAACTATATTGTTTGTCATAGAACCACCACCTGCTGCAGCGGTAGGCCCATCTTGTATGATTTCTGGAGCAACTGGCTTAGGCGTATTAGTATAAGCAAGAATATCATCAATATCGCTATTAGAAAGCCCAAGGAACGAATTCATGTTAGACTGATTGTACTCGTTGTAGATAGCTACAGCCTCTGCATCACCACTAGCAATTAATGCAGATGAATTCTTGATCCATTTGTACAACCACTCACGCTCGTGTCTTTTAGTCACTTCAAAAAGCGCAGGACCTACTGCTTTCTTGTAAAGCTTGTGACACGACGCACAGTTAGCTTTGAAAAGAGCCTCACCTTGTGTTGCATTTCCTCCAGCGCCAGAATCGGCAGTGGCTTCAGTCGCCTCTACAGGAGCTGCAGATTCACCATCAGATGTTGTGGCATCTTCCTGAGCAGTTACTCCAGATAAGGAGAAAACCACAAAAAGGGATGCGATAATAAGCTGATATAGTGAAATATGTAATTTCTTTTTTGTCATCTCGTTCTATAATTATTACGATAACTTTGGCACAATATTTACAGTAGTCAACTGTTTCCTTAATGCCTTGCAAAAATAGGTCATAAATGGTTTAATTTTGGGAGGAGATAATGAAGAAATTAATTTATAAAGGTTCTAAATAGAATCACGCTTTCGCGAAAGCGAACTCATCAAACATACTGCTATGATTAGAAAAAGCATTAAAAACATATTAGGCGCTGGCGCTCTGATTTTTACAATTCAACTGGGTGTTGCACAGTCATCTGACAAGGTGAGCGAGAGCACTTTAGAGCGTCTTGTAACCACTAAAATTTCCATGGATAAAGACGGTGCGTTTAACGATCGTTATACCATTCATATTTTCCAGGGAGAAAATCAACAAGCCAATGCGATTAAGTCTAGATACGATGCGTTAGGCTTAAATTGGAAATCAGAACTCAGATATGAGTCACCCAACCATAAAGTATGGGTAGGAAAGTACGGCAGCAGATTAGAAGCTGACCGTGCTTTGTTGGAAATTAAAAAATCATTTCCTAACGCCAAGGTGTTGAAACCATAGTCGCTTAGAATTTCAAATACTGAAAATCCCTTTTGACTTAAATCAAAAGGGATTTTTATTTTAATGAATATAGAGTGAGGCCTAGAACAAGATCTAAACCCTATTTATAAAAAAAGCCGTTCCAATAATTTGGAACGGCTTTTTAATTTATCGTTGTTAGAAACCTATTTAAGTTTCTTTCTCACTTCAATCTCACGGAAACTTTCTATCACGTCACCTTCTTGAAGGTCATTGTAGTTCTTGATCTGGATACCACATTCGTATCCTTTGGCAACTTCTTTGACATCATCCTTGAATCGCTTCAATGTAGCTAGTTCACCTGTGTAAACTACTACACCATCACGTATCAATCTCACGCCGCTATTGCGGTAGATCTTACCATCTTGAACCATACAACCTGCGATGGTTCCAATTTTGGATATTTTGAACGTGGCACGAACCTCTGCAGCTCCAGTAATCTCTTCTTTAAGCTCTGGAGAAAGCATTCCTTCCATAGCATCTTTAAGATCATTGATCGCATCATAGATGATCGAGTACATTCTAATATCCACTTCTTCTTGATCTGCAACAGATCTAGCATTCCCTTGCGGACGAACGTTAAATCCAATGATGATCGCATCTGAAGCACTTGCGAGTAGTACATCACTTTCTGTGATTGCACCAACTGCTTTGTGTATGATATTGACTTGAATTTCTTCAGTAGATAACTTCTGGAAGGAATCTGTCAATGCTTCTACAGATCCATCCACATCACCTTTAAGGATCAAGTTCAATTCTTTAAAGTCACCAAGTGCAATACGTCTTCCAATCTCATCAAGAGACAATGTTTTCTGTGTTCTAACGGATTGTTCACGTTGTAATTGAGTACGTCTGGATGCAATGGATTTTGCCTCTCTTTCGTCTTCAAATACATGGAACTTATCACCTGCCTGAGGTGCACCATCTAGACCCAGTATTGAAACTGGCGTTGATGGACCCGCTTTAACAACATCATGTCCACGCTCATCCTGCATCGCTTTTACCTTACCGTGTGTACGGCCTGCAAGAACATAATCTCCAACTTGAAGTGTTCCTGCTTGAACTAATATCGTAGATACATAACCTCGACCTTTATCAAGGAATGCTTCCACAACTGTCCCGGTAGCTTGTTTGCTAGGGTTTGCTTTAAGGTCTAATAATTCTGCTTCCAATAATACTTTCTCTAGAAGTTCTTCTACTCCTAAACCAGTTTTAGCAGATATATCTTGGGATTGGATTTTTCCACCCCAATCTTCTACCAACAAATTCATGTTAGCAAGTGATTCTTTTATTTTTTCAGGATTTGCCGCGTCACGATCTACTTTGTTGATGGCAAATATGATAGGCACATTAGCAGCTTGCGCATGACTAATAGCTTCCTTAGTTTGTGGCATCACGTCATCATCTGCTGCAATTACAATAATGGCAAGGTCAGTAACCTGCGCACCACGAGCACGCATCGCTGTAAAGGCCTCGTGACCTGGTGTATCAAGGAAGGCTATTTTCTGGCCACCTTTCAACTCCACTCCATAAGCACCAATGTGCTGTGTAATACCACCGCTTTCTCCAGCGATCACATTCTCTTCACGGATATAATCCAGAAGGGATGTTTTACCGTGATCGACGTGACCCATTACTGTAACGATAGGAGCACGAGTAACTAAATCTTCCTCAGAGTCTACAACTTCTGCAATGCTTTCTTCAATATCAGCATTTACAAAGTCCATTTCAAAACCGAACTCTTCTGCAACGATGGTCATCGTCTCTGCATCCAGTCTCTGGTTCATAGTTACCATCATACCTAGAGACATACACGCACCAATTACCTGGTTAACGGGCACATTCATCATGGTAGATAAATCACTTACGGTTACAAATTCTGTAACCTGGATTTTCTTGTCTTCTGCTTGCTCTTGCTCTTGAGCTTCAACTTTTTCACGGTGAGTATCACGTTTATCACGACGATATCTTGCCGCCTTAGACTTAGAGGACTTCCCTTGAAGTTTTTCAAGAGTTTCTCTAACCTGCTTTTGAATTTCTTCTTCTGTAGGTTCTGCCTTGACAATATTCTTACGACCACCACCGGTAGTTGCACCGCGACGACCTCCTTTAGCACCACCGCCACCTGTACCAGGCTTGGTAATACGCTTACGCTTGCGCTCCTTTTTCTTAGGTTTTGCAAACTTGGAAAGATCGATTTTTTCACCAGTGACTTTGAGGCCACCTAGTTTTTTGTATTCCGTCTTTATAACTTCAGACTCTTCCTCTTTTGGAGTTTCTGTTGTTGCTTCAGCTTTTGCTACTGGCTTATCAGTTTCTTTTGCTACTGGAGTTTCCTTAGGTGCAGGATCTTCTTTCTTAGCAACGGGCTTTTCTTCTTGTTTCGCTTTCGCGGAAGCGGTATCTGGCTTTGCCTTTTTAGGCTCGAGATCAATCTTACCTTTTATGGTAGTACCGCCAGACTTAGGTCTATTGGAAACAACCTCAGGTTCCTGAACAGCTTCTTTGACAGCTTCTGCCTTTTTCTCTTCAGGTTGCTTGTTGACTTCAACATTGTCCGTAGCCTTTTCAGGCGCGGTTTTTTTAGATGCATCAAGATCGATGCTTCCAACGGTTTTAGGACCGGTAACCTCAGCCTTAGCCTTGATGACCTGTTGCTGTTTGCGCTGTCTCTCTTCTTGTTCCTGCTCACGCTGGACTCGCAGTTCTTCCTGCTCTTTCCTGCGTTCTGCTCCAACTTCCTTAGAGGCTACCTTTTTACTTTTGTCTGTTTGAAACTCATCAGCAAGTGCTTGATAGACCGTCGCATCAATTTTTGTGGTAGGACGAGCCTCTATCTCTATACCTTGGGCATTGAGGTGTTCCACTGCGCGATCTAAGGAAATATTGAATTCCCTAAGAACTTTATTGAGTCTCATGTTTTTTACTTCGGCCATAAATACCTAAAAGTTGTCTTTAATTTCTAATCTTCAAATTCTGACTTGAGGATGTTCATCAATGCGATGATAGTTTCCTCTTCCAGATCTGTACGCTTTACTAAGTCATCAACATCCTGCTCCAATACACTCTTTGCAGTATCTAGACCTATTTTACTCAATTCTTCAATGATCCATCCTTCGATTTCATCAGAGAATTCTGTTAACTCTACATCTTCTTCAACACCTTCTCTTATCACATCTATCTCATAACCGGTAAGCTTACCTGCTAATCTGATGTTGTGACCTCTGCGCCCAATGGCTTTAGAGACCTCTTCTGGATTGAGTCGAACTTCTACCTTTTTATTTTCCTCATCGATCACCATTGAAACGATTTTGGCAGGACTCAAGGCGCGTCCTATATATAACTGCGTATTTGCAGTCCAGTTGATAACATCAATGTTCTCATTTCCTAACTCACGAACTATACCATGAATACGGCTACCTTTTACACCTACACAGGCTCCTACAGGATCAATCCTATCATCATAACTATCTACAGCTACTTTTGCCTTTTCACCTGGTTCTCTTACTACAGCCTTAACAGTAATTACACCATCAAATACCTCAGGAATTTCCTGTTCAAATAACTTCTCTAAAAATCTAGGTGAAGTTCTCGATAAAATAATATTAGGCTTGTTACCTCTAAGCTCAACACTTTCAATGATTCCTCTAACGTTTTCACCCTTACGGAAGAAGTCAGATGGTATCTGTCGGTCTTTAGGCATGATGATTTCATTCCCATCATCATCCAACAATATAATAGCGCGATGTCTTATGTGGTGCACCTCTGCATTATAAAGTTCTCCTTCTAATTCTTTGAAGTGCTTAAAGATGTTTGTGTTATCGTGCTCGTGAATCTTTGATATCAAATTTTGACGCAATGCAAGAATTGCTCTACGACCTAGCTGAATCAGCTTCACTTCTTCTGCAACATCTTCACCAACTTCATAATCTGGCTCAATCTTCCTAGCTTCAGTCAATGAGATTTCAGAATTATCATCCTCTACTTCACCGTCTGCAACTACGACACGATTACGCCATATCTCTAGGTCACCTTTGTCAGGGTTGATAATGATGTCAAAGTTGTCATCCTCACCATATTTCCTTTTCAAGGCACTTCTAAAAACGTCTTCCAAGATCGCCATCAACGTGACGCGATCTATCATTTTATCATCTTTAAACTCAGAAAAAGACTCGATCAGTGCGAGATTTTCCATATTCACTTTTTAATTAAATGTTATAACAACTTTTGCTTGTTTAATCTTATCGTACTCAATTGACCATTCTTTGTCAACCGTTACTTTTCCCTTACCAACTGGCTTGGGCTCTCTTACTTTCCAGGCAATTTTAATACCGTTCTCGTCTGCGGTTTCAAGTGTCCCGGTTTCTTTCACCTTGTTGTGATCCAACACTTCCATCTTCCTGCCTACGTTCTTGACGAACTGCCTGTGGTGTTTTAGCGGCTTGCCTACTCCTGCACTTGTCACCTCAAGAGAAAAATCTTCTTCTTCTCTATCTAATTGATGCTCAACTGCGCGAGATACAAAAATACAATCTGCAACCTTAACATCCTGATCACAGTCAATGATCACCTTAATGATGTTACCAGACGTAATATCCAGATCGATTAAAAACAGGTCTGGTCTTTCCTCAAATGCTGCATCTAGCAGCTCACGAACTCTCTTTTCCAACATATTTTATAAAAAGAGGGGACTTTTTGTCCCCTCATATTGCTCAAATACCGTGCAAAGATAGTAATTTTTTAAGGTTATACAATACACCTTTAACTCATTGCTTTTAAATGAATTATTTGTTGCAAGAAATAAGTTTCTAATGTCGTTTAGTGCTGAAGAAGATTATATTTATTTCGCTTTCGCGAAAGCGTAAAAATCTCCACCATTTTACTCCTTAATTTTTATGGCTTATCCATTTCCTGACTTTTTACTGGAAGGACATCGCGGCGCACGAGGCACAATGCCAGAAAATACGATCGAGGGAATGATCAAAGCCATTCATGGTGGCGCCAATACTTTAGAGATGGACCTTCAATTTACCAAGGATGGTACTGTTGTAGTAGCTCATGATCCATACATTAATGAAGTTTATAGTCTTGACCGCAATGGCAACGAGATTCCAAAGCTACAAGCACGTAAATATGTCATCTATAAAATGACCTGTGACCAAATTCAACTATATGATGTAGGATCAAAGCCACACCCAAATTTCCCACTCCAACAAAATCTGAAGTTGCATATTCCTAGATTAAAAGACCTCATCCATGCTGTAGAAAAACATATCCACGACAATAAGCTGCCTCCTATCATTTACAACTTTGAAATCAAAGCAGGATCCCAAGGCGATCATTTATGGCATCCAGCGCCAAAAGAATTAACTGAGATATTACTTAATGAAATAGACGCAGCTTCTATTGAAAACCGATTTCACATTTCATCTTTTGATATGCGTCAACTTATTGAGCTTAAAAACAAACGCCCAGAAATACCTCTTTCATTCCTTACAGCAGATAAAGGAACATCAATTCAGGAACACATGGATCATCTAGGATTCCATACTAAAATCTTTAGTCCCTATTACAAAACGGTGACTAAAAGTATGGTAATGGATTGTAAAAAATTAGGTCTCAAAATAATCCCGTGGACGGTAAACCAACCAGCCGAAATGAAAAGACTTCTCAAGATGCAAGTTGACGGGATCATAACGGACTATCCTGGACTACTCCATAAAATCAGGTCTGAACTCAAAGTGTAAAAAGGCATCGCCAATAATCTCAATCTAAACCAACAAAAAATCCCGATTCTAAAAAGAATCGGGATTTACCAGTTGTCCCACAAGGATTCGAACCTTGAATGACGGTACCAAAAACCGTAGTGTTACCATTACACCATGGGACAATTGCGGGTGCAAATTTAAAACAATTCTTTTTTTATGCAACTACTTTTAAATTTAATCTTGCGTAAAATGAAATGGGACTCGCTGCGTTCATATAACTCGTGTCCTTTTAGTTTTACTATTTTAGCACCTGTTAAAAATACCAATGAATCTAAGTTACAATCAACTCAATAAAATATTAGGCTGGACGGTCTTTGTGATCGCTTTAATTATATACTGGCTCACGCTAGAACCCACGGTAAGTTTCTGGGATGCGGGCGAGTATATCACGACTTCTGCAAAACTTGAGGTTGGGCACCCACCAGGTGCACCGCTATACCAGATGATGGTCGCGACTGCTGCAATTTTTGCTACTGACGTTTCCAATATCGCTTATATGGTAAACTGGATGGCTGGTTTTTCTAGTGCACTTACCATACTATTCATGTTTTGGTCCATAACATTGCTACTCAAGCGACACATTTTAAAGGATAAATTTGATAGTACATTGGTTTTGGGGTCCGCTTTTGTGGGAGCGATTGCGTTTGCAGTGTCTGATAGTTTTTGGTTCAACGCCGTCGAGGCAGAAGTTTATGCGCCTGCGGCTCTTATCATGAGCAGTATGTTCTATCTAGGATTGTTGTGGGAACGTGATATGATGCAACCTCGAGGCAATCGCTGGTTGATTCTTATGTCATTTATTATAGGATTGTCTTTTGGAGTGCACTTTCTTGGAATTCTTACTATTCCAGCGATCGGGATGATGTGGTTTTTTAGACACTACAGGAAAGTCACACCAGTCAACTTCACAATTGCATTAGCAACGGTCATCGCCGTGCTGCTTTTTGTCTTTAAATTATTGCTGCCTACAACACTCAGCATCTTCGGTTATCTAGAAGTGTTTTTTGTTAATGATATAGGTCTGCCATTCAACAGCGGTACTATTATCGCCTTCCTTTTGATTGTCGGAGCTTTTGTTGGATTGTTATCGCTTTCGCGAAAGCGTAACAAACCACTACTCAACACCATCACGATATGCGTCATGTTTGTATTGATAGGCTTTTCAAGTTGGACCATGTTGCCCATAAGAGCAAACGCCGGTACTCCTATCAATGAGAACAATCCAAACGATGCACGAGCACTACTCGCCTATTATAATCGGGAGCAATATCCTGCTCCAGCGCTATTCTTTGGCGAGGCATTTACTGATATGTACGCCGGTCTGGATCCTGAGGATCCTTACATTGATGAAAAGCCTAAGTATGAGCGCGATTATGAGCAAGGCAAATATGTCATCGTCAATCAGTTTGAAAATGCATTGCAAAACACTCACGATGACCATAAAGGGTTTTTCCCTAGAATGACTGATGCCAGCCGCGCTAGTAACTATGTGGAATTTATGGGTGGTCTAGAATATGAGATCAAGCCTGGTTATCAAGGGAATCAAGAACTTATAAGTGTTTTGGATGATTATGAAAGACAGTTTGATCGTGGCCGCATCAGTGCAGATGAATACATTCAAACGATCGCCTCGCTTTCAGAAGCTGTGGACATCAAGAAACCAACCTTTGCGCAAAACCTCAATTACCTTTTTAATTATCAAATAAGCTACATGTACCTGCGGTATTTCATGTGGAACTTTACCGGTAGACAGAATGATATTCAGGGAATGGGCGATAGATTCAACGGCAACTGGTTGAGTGGTATTGACTTCATTGATGAAGCGCACATAGGCTCACAAGATGAATTGAGCGAAGATATGCTAACCAATAAAGGCCGCAATCTCTATTATTTCTTTCCATTGATTTTAGGAATTCTAGGCGCTGTATTCCATGCAAAAAAAGATTGGAAATCATTTGTGGTAACCCTTATGCTATTCCTTTTTACAGGCCTTGCCATTATCGTTTACCTCAACCAAAGCATGTATCAGGTACGTGAGCGCGACTATGCTTACGTTGGATCATTCCTGGTGTTTGCCATGTGGATAGGAATGGGCGTTTATGCGATTTATGAAGGGTTGCAGGAATACACTAAAAGCAAAGTGGTCAAATTTGCCACCATTGCCGTTTGCTTTGTCGCAGTGCCATTACTAATGGGTTTCCAGAACTGGGATGACCACGACCGCTCAGAAAAATATACGGCACTAGCGAGTGCAAAAAAATATCTGGACAGCTGCCTACCCAACGCCTTAATCTTTACCATAGGTGACAATGACACTTTCCCATTATGGTATGCTCAAGAAGTGGAAGGATATCGCACAGACGTGCGCATAGTCTGTACGTCTTTATTGAGTACCGATTGGTACATGGATGACATGAAGAAAAAGGCTTATGAAAGTGAGCCAGTTCCATCCACATTGACTCATGATAAATATGTCTATGGAACACGGGATGCTCTATGGTATACAGAAAAGGATCGTATTCAAGAACGCCTGCGTCAGGCGCAACAAAATCCCAATTATGTCTTTCCAGACACCATGGATCTCAAGGACTGGATGGAATGGGTAGCTAGCGATAGTAAGATCACTCAGGAACTGATGCGCAACGATCATTATGAGCATACATTCCCAACTAAATACATACGCATTCCTGTAAATAAGGAAGCTGTATTGAGAAACGGCGTTGTCGCTGCAAAAGATGCCAATAAGATTGTGGATGAGATCATCATAAATATTAGTTCCAACTTAGTTTACAAAAACAGAATGTTCATGTTAGACATCATCAATGCCAATAACTGGGAACGTCCGGTGTATTTTTCTGGCGGAGCATTTGGCGATGAGGACTATATCTGGATGAAGGATTATTTACAACTGGATGGTACAGCGTATCTATTGACTCCTATAAAAACACCACCTTCTGATGATCGTGACCCATTTGATATGGGACGCATCAATCCAGATCGAGCCTATTCGATCATTAAAGGTTGGGATTGGGGCAACAGTGGTAGTTCTGATATCTATCATGATGTAGAAACACGTCGTAATAGTGTAGGTTACCGCAGCAATATCACAAGAACAGCAGAAGCTTTAATAGCAGATAATCAATTAGACAAAGCAGAAGAAATCCTAGATCTTGGGATGGAAAAAATGCCTTTGAAATATTTTGAACACTATTCTATGATCGAGCCATTTGTCAGTGGCTATTATGAAATAGGTGCGACAGATAAAGCGCAGAACCTTCTCAATGACGTTGTACTCAAGTATCAAGATGAGCTAGATTATTATAAGGCAATGCCGCTGGAAGAGCAAAATCAAATAAGTAGAGAAATCATAACAGCCATAGAGCGCTATCGTGGTTTAGTACGCTCTGCAGTTGACAATGATGACGATGAGATGATTGCAAAGCACCTAGATGCATTTAATAGTTACGTGGCATCGTTCCCTAGAGTTTATAATGAAGACGAGCAATTGCGACTGCCTGGTGAAACAGGTGACGATGAATTGATCAAGCTTTTAGAGTCAGAAATCGATAATGCAGATGCAGAACGAACCATTGAACCCATAGGCGATACGGTCAACGAGTGAGATGGTATCCAGATCGCATACCAGATTGGTTAAGTGGTTTGTTTCCAAATTACCACTGGCATGGCGATCGCCATACTCGGTCAGTATATCTCACATTTGATGATGGACCTACTCCAGTAGTCACACCCTTTGTTTTGGAACAGTTGAAACGTTTTGCCTTTAAAGCAACATTCTTTATGATAGGTGATTGTGCACAGCGATTTCCTGAAATCAAAGAAGAGGTGCTAAATCAGGGTCATACTATTGGTAACCACACGTTCCATCATATAGATGCGTGGAAAGTTCCTTGTGATGAGTATTTAGATGATATCGCTTTCGCGAAAGCGCAAACCAGCACAAACCTGTTCCGTCCGCCATATGGTCGAATTACCAGAAAAGTGACCAAACAATTAGTAGCTGACGGTTTTAAAATCGTGCTTTGGGATGTATTATCCGGTGATTTTGACAGAAAAAGATCGCCTTCTAGCGTTTTGAAAAATTTAAAGAAATCAACTAAAAACGGAAGTATTATCGTTTTTCACGACAGCGAGAAAGCATTTCCTATTCTTAAAGAAGTTTTGCCTGAATATTTAAAATGGCTTAAAGACGAAGACTATCAATGTTTGTCTATATCCTAAGAAGCGTATTGTTTGAGCAAAGTAATGAGTGCATTGCTATCCTGTAAACCACTTTGCCTCCATTTCATCTCACCTCTTTTATAGATAATAAGTGTAGGCAACCCTTTGATACGCAAAGCATCAGAAAGTTCTGGGTTTTTATCGACATTGATTTTGATGATTCTTGCGTCATCACCTAAAGCAGCTGCCACATCGCGCAATACTGGATGCATACTTGTACTTTCCTCGTTCCAGTCCGTAAAAAAATTGAACAGAACAGGAACATTTGCACTTATTAACTCACCAAATTTTGACATATCAAGTCTTGTTAGTAAAGTAAATGTAATAAAATTGGTCAATTAAGGTCTAAACGTCTTCTTAATGCAACTTAATATCGCCAGAAAAGCGCGAAAACTAAACGGTTTCCTTCTTTAAAGTTATTACCGTAATCTCTGGCCATATTCCTGCCCTACCTGAATATCCCAAAAATCCAAACCCTCGATTCACATAAAGGAACCTGCCGTATTGTTTATAAAAGCCAGCCCATTTTTTATATACAAACCAAGCAGGACTCAGCTTTATGAATCCTGGAATCTCGATTCCCATTTGCATACCGTGTGTGTGGCCGCTAAGCGTTAGATGAAAATTTGTGTCGCTCTCTTTCACTTGTGCATCCCAATGTGTTGGGTCGTGTGATAACAGCACTTTGAAATCCGTTGGTTGCAAGCCGCGAGAAGCTTTTTCTAGATCGCCGTATTTAGGGAAACGGCCGCCACCCCAATTTTGAACGCCCACAACTTTCAAGGAATCTGCACCGCGATCAATGGAAACATTCTCATCCATCAATAGCCTCCAACCCATTTTGGCTTGAATATCTTGTAATTCCCGAAGGTTGGCTTCTTTTGCTGCTGGTGTCTCCCATTCTGCATAATCACCATAATCGTGATTTCCCAGTGTGGAGAAAACACCATCCTTCGCCGTCAATGAACCAAAGAGCGATTCCCAACCATACATTTCTGCAGTAACATTATTGACCAAATCACCGGTGAAAAGTATGATGTCACTATTTTGTTTGTTAACAAGGTCCACAGCATATTCTACTTCTTCTCGATCATCAAAAGAACCTACATGAACATCGCTAATTTGCGTGATCTTGTAACCGTCAAAAGCATCAGGAAGATCTTTGAAGGACAACTCATATTCCCGTACTTGATAATCATATTTTCCCTTAAAAGCACCATAAAGAATAGCACCGAATGGCAATGCAGCAATACCCAATCCAATCATGGAGACAAACTTGCGCCTGCTGGGCAGGAATCCGCTATCAGTTCCAGCGCCTGCTATTTTTTGATAAGTTCCAGCGAGCAGCCTGTAGATATCCTCGCCTAGCATAAAGAGTGTAAAGACCACTTTTGCTAAAAAGAAAGCAAGGAATAACGTAATCGCAAAATCACGCGCTCCACAGATCACAGATCGATCTGGATTGAGATAAAACTGTAAAATCAAATTAGCAAAAACCGCTACTGATACGGCTAGATAAATCCACTTCCACCAGTGGTCTTTTGATAAGGTTCTGATTAATTGGAAAGAATAAATCTCAAAAATAATAACCAGAACAATTGCGATAATCCATCTCATTCTGCGAAACTACTATAGACGTGCAATTTAAAGTGTATCCTGACGATTAAGTTTATCACAAAAGCATTCCGTCCATTGGCTACCTTCACGTGCTTTGGCACGCCGCTTGAAGTATTCTAACCTCAAAATGATCCTGATGAATCTATTCAATTATATACTTGTATTTCTGGCATTAAATCTAGGTTCCTGCTCCACCACAGATGAAGTGACTCAAGAGGAACCTCAACAAACACTACCTGAAACCATTGAACGTAATGTCTCCTACGGCGAGAGCAACCAGCAGGCTTATGATATGTATTTACCTAGCGGTCGCAACGATCGCGACACTAAAACCATCGTCATCATCCACGGCGGCAGTTGGATTAGCGGTGACAAGGCAGATCTAAAAGGCTATGTTTCCCTGATGCAGTCTGCATTTCCAGAGCACGCGATTATCAATATGAATTATAGATTAGCAAACGGTAGCTTCATACCTGCTTTTCCTAATCAGATCAACGATGTGGATGCCGTGCTTCAGCAACTAAAAGATCGCAAACAAGAATTACAGATAAACGGAGAATTTGCATTGATGGGTTTGAGCGCTGGTGCTCATTTGGCCACGCTTTATGACTATAAATATGACGATGACGATCAAGTAAAAGCTGTGGTTAATATTGTTGGACCCGTGGATTTCACAGATCCCTTTTACACTTCTAACAGCGGTTTTCAATTTCTGCTAAGTAATCTTATTGATGCAAGTGAGTTCCCAGCCGGTATTGATCCTGCTGTTGCTGTAAGTCCTGCGTTACAGGTCAATGAGAATTCATCGCCTACCATCAATTTTTATGGCAATCGCGATACGCTGGTGGCACTAAGCCAGCTCACGAGCCTGGAAAACGCGCTCACGGAAAATAACATTCCGTTTGAATCCACTATTTATGATGGTGGTCACGGCAACTGGTCCCAGGAACAATATGCAGATCTCCAGATAAAGGTGAAAGCATTTATAGAGCAATATCTATAGGTTGAGTTCGCTTTCGCGAAAGCGTAACAAACATCCATCCTCAACCCTAAAAATTAACTCATAGTCAGTTATACTTTGAGTAACTTTCTGCGTCCAAGCTAAAATTCAGGGAGTTATGAAAAAGGAAGCGTTGTGGTCGTTGCGTCTGGGTTTCAGTACAGCACAGCAACATTTGATTGAGGTAAACGGCATTGACCAGTTTATCCATAATTCCTTTGCCTACCAGCCAGAGATTACAACTCCAGATTTTTTAAGAGCATATCCCAAGAAGTATAAAGAAATACGGTCATTACGGCGTGAGATCAATCAAATGTCTCCAGAGGGCAAAGCAGAGAGACGCAAACAGCAGCGAAATAATCTGCGATCCTTAGGCTACAACTGGATTGAGCGTATGCAAACGGCAGAGTATCCACTGCGTGAAAATATGACCTGTTTCTGGCACAATCATTTTGTATCGACCAGTCAAAAAGTAAAAATAGCACCATGGATTCATCAGCATTACACGGCTTTATCTAAAAATGCATTCGGCAATTTTAGAGATCTGACCAAAGCGATGGTCAAATCAAATGCGATGATTTCATATCTCGACAACGACAAAAACCGAAAGAACGCAAATAACGAAAACTTAGGCCGCGAACTGCTTGAACTCTTCACGCTGGGAATAGGTCATTACACAGAAGACGATGTGAAGAATGCTGCCAGAGCTTTGGCTGGTCTTAGTTATGGTGATACTTCTGGAAGATACCGCAACAAACAGCGTGAGACAGATTCCATGACATTTTTGGGTCAAACTGGAGTTTTTGATAGCGATACTATTGTGGACATCATCTTTGAACAGGAAGCAGCGCCATACTTGATCACAGAAAAGATCCTGAAATGGTTCATTTATGACGATCCATCTTCAGAGCTTGTCAAATTTTATGGAGATTATTTACAATCAAAAGATTTTGAAATCCAACCGTTACTTGAAAAAATCTTCCTAACCGAATTTGACAAAAACCCAATAGCTACCAAAGTCAAGGATCCCTTGCGTTTTGCGTTACAAACCATCAACGAGTTGAACATGGAAGATCGGGTAGAGCCGGTTGCCATTGCCAGATTCCTGCGAGACCAATCAATGGAGTTGTACAACCAGCCTAACGTTAAAGGATGGGAAGGCGGCAATAACTGGTTAACCTCAGCCATTTATTTACAACGCAATCAAGTTTCCCAGTGGCTAACCGCTGGCGAGCGCATTTTCAAACGTAACAAGATGAAAATGCAAAATGATCCGAAATTACCAACACTATATATTCCGGAAGAACTCAGAACTAACAAAGAGATCATTAGCTATTTGCTGGATCAGAATCTATCGATTGCTACGCCAACCATTCAGGAAGATCTAGAGCAAATCCTTACGTATGATTTTAAACCACACGTTCCTGGTGCAGAACTCGGGATTTTGAGAGCTTATCAATATATTATTACCACACCTGAATATCAGGTCATATAAACTCACACTATGAATAGGAGGAATTTTTTGACCTTGACAGGAACCGCTAGCAGCGGTGCGATGTTATTGCCTAATTTTTTGAAGGCTGCCGCAAATAGGACCGTAAACAGCAATTCAGGAAATGCATTGGTGTTTCTACAATTGGATGGTGGCAATGATGGCTTGAATACCTACGTGCCATTTGCAGATCCTTTGTATCAAGCTTTGCGGCCTAGCATAGGTTTGAGTGCAGATGATGTGATCAATAAAAATAAGGGAATGGGTTTTCATCCTGCACTGACCGGACTGGCTGCCATTCAACAGGCTGGTGATATGACGATCCTTCAAAATGTAGGTTATCCAGAACCTGTGAAGTCACACTTTCGCAGTCAGGAGATCTGGCAGACCGGCAGTACATCCAGCGAGTATTTGCGCAACGGCTGGTTGGGTCGTTATCTGGACATTGAGTGCAATGATGTCATACCTACTGCAGGAATGAACGTGGACCGCATCGATAATCTTGCTTTAAAAGGATCTGAACCCAACAGCATCACAGTAAGAAACGTCAACCGATTCAAAACAAAACTAGACACAGACTTTGAACTGTCCGGTCATCCATCGCTGGATTTTGCACGGACCATTGCCGCAGGAACTCAGGACGGCAGCAAGGAAATCCAGAAAGCACTCAAGAAAGCTGGAGCCGAGTCCCATTATCCCAAAAGTGGTCTCGCCGTGCAGCTTAAATGGATTGCGCAACTCATAAAAGGTCAGTTGGATTCCAAAGTCTATTATACTTCGTTAGCTGGTTTTGACACACATAACAACCAGCTGGGAAGCCACAACAGAAAGCTGACTGAAGTAAACGATGCTTTGTATGCCTTTTACAACGATTTGAAGGCAGCCGGTCTTATGGATCAGATTACATTGATCATTTTCTCAGAGTTTGGTAGACGTGTGGCAGATAACGGCAGTGGAACAGATCACGGTACTGCAGCACCTGTTTTCATAATTGGCGGTGGCAATCGCGGTCGTGTACTGGGCAAGAATCCAGATCTTGCTAACTTAGAAGATGGCGATCTAATCTATAACATCGATTTTAGAAGCGTTTACGCATCATTATTGAAAGACAAATTATCCTTTGACCCATCGCTGATTGGGATCAAAAATAGTGCATATTTCGGTATATTTTAGATCGTTCATGAGTTCGCTTTCGCGAAAGCGTCACGTCTCATCAACCTAATAAATGGGCAATGTTTAGTTTTCTATCTTAGTCCTCAAATCGAAACCATGCTTGAAGAAATGAAGAGAAATGCTGTTGCCTTTTACAAAATGGCCTATGAAGGCAACCCAAAAAAGGCCACCGAACTCTATGTAGGCGATGAATACATCCAGCATAATCCTCATGTGGCAAATGGCATTGATGGCTTTGTAGAATATTTTGAGCGCATGCAACGAGAATATCCCGATAAATCCATCGAGTTTGTTCGCACCATTGCAGAAGGTGATCTTGTCGCACTTCATACACATCAAATCTGGCCAGGAAATGATCAATATATCACGATGGACTTTTTCAGATTTGACGATAAAGGAAAAATTGTAGAACACTGGGATTCTATCCAGCAAATCCCAGAGGCTTCCGCTAATCCAAATACGATGTGTTAATTTTCCAAGGTTGAGAAAATTATAATTTGCCTAATTGTGGGTCTAGTTGAGAAATTAAAGTTGCCTCTGTTATAGTTCAATTAAACCACTTTTCTCATCATCTGCTGCTATTTCAAACCTTTTACTTTAAGAATAAAGGATGTAATAATCTTCCTGCTAAAACCATATCTCGACCGTCGCTCAATATTGGTTCTAAATATATTAGGAAAAGCGTCGTCAACAGACGGATCAAGCGGTAGTTAAAACGAGTGGTTTTTAGGTTCTTAAACTTTACTTTTACTGCTCAAAAGAAAATCCGCCTTGGCTAAAAACGATCCCTACGCAGCACTGCGATTCAGAGAATTCAACATCTTTTTACTGATGCGTTTTTTGCTGGTATTCGGATGGTCGATGCAGTTCATTGTGATTGAGTGGGAAGTCTATTCCCTGACTAAAGATCCATTGTCACTCGCCATAATTGGTTTGATGGAATTTATCCCAGCATTTGGGATGGCACTATTTGCTGGACATATCGTGGATCAGCGGGAAAAGCGAAATCTTCTCGCACTTTGCATAGGTGCGTTTTCACTAATTAGTCTAGGCCTGTTCTTGCTGACTTGGCCAGCATTTATCGATGGCTGGGAAACTAATACCGTTTTATATTCAGTGTATGCGTTGGTGTTTTTTGGCGGGTTTTTGAGATCATTCTTCGGTCCCATCCTGTTTTCGCTCATTGCTCTTATCGTTCCTAAAAAAGTCTATCCAAATGCTGCGACGTGGAGCAGTTCTTCCTGGCAAATTGCATCTGTAGTGGGATTGGCGTTTTCTGGATTTGCGATCAGCTGGTTTGGAGTGCATTGGTCATTGCTAATTGTTTTCAGTCTAGTGATGCTGGCGCTGGTTGCGGTAATGTTTGTAGGCAAAAAGCCCATTCTCAATACCAAAATCAATGAGCCCATCAAAGAAAGTCTTAAGGAAGGTTTGTCCTTTGTTTTTAAAACCAAATCCATTCTGGGAGCACTCACGCTGGATATGGTTTCGGTACTTTTTGGAGGTGCGGTGATCCTGCTGCCTATTTTTGCTCAAGATATTCTTAAGGTTGGTAGCGAGGGATTTGGTGTGCTACGTGCGGCACCATCAGTTGGTGCGATTTTGACGATGATCGCGACGGCTTATATTCCGATCAGCAAGAATGCCGGTAAGAAATTACTGGTGGCGATCTTCGGTTTTGGGATCTGTATCATTGTGTTTGGACTTTCGTCCATCTTCTGGGTCTCGCTGCTCGCTCTATTCTTTAGTGGTGTAACTGATGGGGTTTCAATGGTTATACGCCAGACTATTTTACAACTCAAAACTCCAGATCATATGCGTGGTCGCGTAGCCAGCGTCAACTCGATGTTTGTGGGTTCTTCCAACGAGTTGGGCGCCTTTGAAAGCGGTGTCACGGCAAAACTGATGGGAACTGTTACGGCGGTGGTTTTTGGCGGTACAATGACACTCATCACCGTTATAACCACGGCGGCCGTTTCACCTACGTTTAGGAATCTGGACTTGACTAAGGACTTTGAAGAAAACGACAAGGATTAATTGTGTGAATTGACTTGGTAATAGTTCGCTTTCCTGTCTGCCGGCAGGCAGGCGCAGAAGCGATAAAATTACCAGATTAGTTACTTTAAAAGAAAACCAATTCGAGCGGCAGTCGAGAACGAGCGGTTGTTTTGAAAAATCAATCCAATCACGCTCGATCAAGTATCATTATTAAAACCTGAATTCAAAGTTCTCGTTCGATTTCAAGTTCAAGTTCCCACGAGAATTTTATCTTTATCATTCACAAAACCCATACACTTTGACAAACGACGGAACTGACGATAAAAGACTGTTTTTACTGGATGCCTATGCGCTGATTTTTAGAGGTTATTATGCCTTGATCAAGAATCCGCGAGTGAATTCAAAGGGTATGGATACCAGTGCGATAATGGGTTTTACCAACTCGTTGTTTGACGTGATACGTCGTGAGAAACCTGAATATCTAGCAGTGGCTTTTGACAAGGAAGGAAGCGCAGAACGGGTCGAACTTTATGCCGATTATAAAGCCAATCGCGATGAAACTCCAGAAGCCATACGTTTAGCCATTCCATATATCCAGCAGATTCTCAAAGCGATGCATATTCCCATTGTGGTGGAAGCTGGAATAGAAGCAGACGATTTGATAGGAACCCTATCAAAACAAGCCGAAAAAGAAGGTTTTACCGTGTATATGGTCACGCCAGATAAGGATTATGCGCAGCTAGTTTCAGAAAATATTTTTATGTACCGTCCAGCCCGTATGGGAAATGGCATTGAAATATGGGGAATTCCAGAGGTACAGAAACGATTTGAAGTGGAGCGTCCAGAACAGGTCATAGATTATCTGGGAATGATGGGTGACGCGAGTGATAATATTCCTGGATTGCCTGGTGTAGGTGACAAAACCGCCAAAAAATACCTCAAGCAGTACGGCAGTATGGAAGCGCTGCTGGATGATGCAGTAAATATCAAAGGAAAAATAGGCGAGAAAATACGCGACAATGCAGATCTAGGTCGCCTGTCGAAACAACTCGCAACCATCAAACTGGATTGCGATGTACAGTTCAGCGCAGACAAATACACGCTGGACGATCCAGATGTGGAAGCGGTTCACGAGATATTTGATGAATTGGAATTCCGCAGAGCAAAGGAAACGCTTGCCAAAATCTTTTCAGAAGACATTCTAGAACCATCAAATTCTGGTTCAAGTTCAAGCGCAGATTCAAGTTCATCTGCCGGTTCTGGTCAATTCTCCTTGTTTGATGCACCAGGCTCTGGAACTAAAGCCGAAGCTCAAAGCACTGGCAGACAAACGCTCGCCACCACAGACCATTTATATCAAGTAGTTCAGGAAGGAATGGGAACTAAATTGTTCCTGCAAACCTTGATGAAACAATCCAGCGTGTGTTTTGACACAGAGACTACGGGACTGGATCCGCTAGCGGCAGAGCTGGTTGGGATCGCGTTCTGCTGGGAAAAGGGCAAAGGTTATTACCTACCTGTTCCTGAAGATCGTGATGAGGCGCAAGGTGTTGTGGATCAGCTCAAACCATTCTTTGAGTCGGCTGAAATTGAGAAAATCGGGCAGAATTTGAAGTATGATATCAAGGTATTGGATAAGTATGGTGTTGACGTCAAGGGACCACTTTTTGACACGATGCTCGCCCACTACCTCATCAATCCAGATATGCGCCACAACATGGACGTACTGGCAGAAACCTACCTCAACTACACGCCGCAATCCATCACTGAGCTCATAGGCAAGAAAGGTAAGAACCAGAAATCGATGCGTGATGTGGACGTGCAAAAGGCCAAGGAATATGCTGTTGAGGATGCTGACGTGACCTTCCAACTCAAGCAACATTTTGCGCCAGAGATGAAGGCCGCCAACCTCGATAAACTCTTCCACGACATCGAGATCCCGCTATTGAAGGTGCTTGCCGCTATGGAAATTGAAGGAATCAATCTGGATGAGGATTACTTGAGCACGCTTTCGCGAAAGCTAACTGACGACATAGCACAACTGCAAGAAAATATTTATAAGGAAGCTGGTGAGGAATTCAATATAGGCTCGCCGAAGCAGCTGGGAGAAATTTTATTTGGGAAATTAAACCTGGTCGATAAGCCGAAAAAGACCAAAACCGGTCAATATTCCACCGCTGAAGATGTGCTGAGCTATCTCGCAGCAGACCATCAAATTATTGCCGATGTACTTGAATATCGAGGGCTTGCTAAATTGCAAAGCACCTATGTGGACGCATTGCCTAATCAGGTAAATCCTGAAACGCAGCGCATTCACACCAACTATATGCAAACGGTGGCTGCGACGGGACGATTGAGTTCCACAGATCCCAACCTGCAGAATATTCCAATACGTACAGAGCGAGGTCGTCAGGTGCGCAAAGCTTTTATACCACGCGATGCAAACTACACGCTACTCGCGGCAGATTACTCGCAAATTGAACTGCGCATCATTGCTGCCTTGAGTGAGGAAGATAATATGATGGAAGCCTTTAAAAGTGGAGAGGATATTCACTCGTCCACGGCTGCCAGAGTTTTTGACGTAGAATTGGAAGATGTAACGAGAGAACAGCGCAGTAATGCAAAAACGGTGAATTTTGGGATTATCTATGGAGTGTCTGCTTTTGGGTTGAGCAATCAAACAGATCTGGACCGTACGGAATCCAAAGAACTGATCGAGACTTACTACAAAACCTATCCAAAGCTGCGTGCCTATATGGATGACCAGGTCGCTTTTGCGAGGGAAAATGGTTATGTGGAAACGGTTTTAGGCAGACGTCGCTATTTGAAAGACATCACAAGCTCCAACAATGTGGTGCGAGGCGCCGCAGAGCGTAACGCAGTGAACGCACCTATCCAAGGAAGCGCTGCAGACATCATAAAAATCGCGATGATCAACATCCAGAAAAAGTTTGCTGCGATGAATTGCAAGTCCAAGATGCTGCTGCAAGTTCACGATGAATTGGTTTTTGACATCCACAATGATGAGTTGGAAGACATGAAAAAACTCATTCAAAAAGAAATGCAAAATGCTTATACAATGAGCGTACCTCTAGATGTGGAAGTTGGTATTGGTGAGAATTGGTTGGAGGCACACTAATCTCAGTTTAGGCGGAGATCTTTCCATCGGTTAAGGAAGCGCAAAGTCTTAGAAAAGTTCAAAAAATCAAAAAACCCAGAAACAATTGTTTCTGGGTTTATGATTTATGGAAGTTGTATTCTAGTAAATTACTGAAGTCGTATCAACGTTGATATATACCTCATCGGTTTGATCGGCGTTCATTACGTAGAAACCTAGTTCTGTAATCAGTTCCGTTTGACCTTGATCATTGGTAAAAATGATCCCGTCTGCTGTGGTTTCAAATTCGATGTCAGTATCGTACTCACTGTTGTATGTCAAGGTTACTTTCTTGTCATAAGTTCCATCGACATTCTTATCGATCCAGATGGTTTTGATAATTTTTACTGGTGAATCAGCAAGATCCAGTTCTTGGTTCGTCTCATTAGAATCTTCTGACTTAAAGCGCAAATTCTTGACTTCTTCAGTCACCACTTTGTATTCAAAAATCTTTTTGCCTTCCTGCATCACTTCTTTAGTGACCGTTTCAGTAGATGAATCCTTGATTTGTTGACCTGTGGCAATGGTCATTGAAAATAAAGCCACAACTGCTGTTATTATTGTAAATCTCATGATCTAGTATTTAAATTAACCTGCCTAAATTAGATACAAACCAGTGTTTCCAATAAAACTTTAACCAGGTTTAACCTTGATTTACAGTATTTAACAGAAGAAATAGTTAAGAAAATATCGTTGAATTTGTCAGAGATCGTAATGATATCGCTTTCGCGAAAGCGAACTCCTATCAAACCACTACTTCACTATCAGTCTCTTTGTACTGACTGAAGCTCCTGATACCATTTTGACCAGATATATGCCACTAGAAAGACCGCTGACTGAAAAGCTATTATTTGAAGTTAGCGAGGCCTGTATTTGAGAGCCCAGCATAGAATAAATTTCTATAGTATCAATAGGGTTTACCGACTGGATGCTGACTAAATCTGATGCTGGATTAGGGAACAATCTTACTTTGTCCAATTCTTCATCGCCTATGCTGGCGGTGCTTTTCTGATACACTCGTACATAATCGATCACCATAGGGCTTTGGGTGAAACCAGGTTCAACTGAGCCAGAAATACCGCCCATGGCAACGTTAAGTAACATGTATTGATCTTTATCAAACGGCCAGGTTTCAGCATCTTTTACCTCTGGATTATATGTGTAAAAAGGCTCATTATCGATTAGGAAAGTAATCTGATCTGGAGACCAGTTCATAGAATACAAATGAAAGTCTTCCGCAACATTACTTATGAATATTGATTTGTTGTTTCGAGTATTCCCAAAGCAACCTTCACAAGGTGTGTGCAGCGCACTACCTACCTGGTTAGTCGCTCCCAAACCATGTTCCATGATGTCAATTTCTCCTGGTCGTGGCCAGTTGACCGTCCCAAACTCTTCATCCCAAAAACCACCATCTTCATTGATATTTTTTCCCAAAGTCCAAATGGCTGGAAAGGTGCCCTCGCCAAAAGGTAGTTTTGCCAAAACATCTACTCTACCATAAGTAAATGCAAATTTTGAATTCAAACGTGCAGAGGTAAAGTCTTTTGTAACTCCTTGATCTCTATAATTTTCTCTTATTGCAACGATGTTTAAAAATCCATCTTCAACAAAGGAATTGTCAATCCGATTCGTGTAATGTTGTACCTCGCCATTGAACCAATTACCTCCAGCGGGAATTTGAGTTTGATGAAACCAATTGGCAGCATTGATCACTTGTTTTGCACCATTAGGAGAATCAAACTCATCTGACCAAACTAAATTATCATAGATGACATCTAGCGCTTCTGGATCTTCTTCTGTAGAGCCATCGTCAATATCATCAATCAAATAAGTTCCAGGAACTAGCTGACCTCCATCTATAAATATGGTTAATCTACTGTAGCTTCCAGTTGCATTGGTAGTAGCACCACCATCACTAAATCTTGCATTCGAAAAATCGAACATTAGCGTTCTCCAATTATCTCCAGAATTTGCAGGTAATTGCGCTTGTACCTCAACGTTGTCCTCAGAACCATTTTCAAGTTTTAATAACACAGTATGTGCATTATCATCGCTGGCGTACATCTCCAACTGAATGGTCTGTTGGAACGACAAATCGATGTTTCTATTTAAATCCAAGAAAAATCCCTGGAAATCTACCCGACCATCATTTAAAAATTGACCTACAGCATCACTGGAGTTTTCCGGATTTGAAGTCTTGGAAAAAGTCGAACCAGAGAATCCAGTAAAAATTTCAGAAGTTTCTGAAAAGTCAACAGGCATTTGTTGACCATGTAAAAAACTGGATATTAAAATAAGAAAACAAAAAGTAGTTTTAAACATCTGGATATTTTATTTGAGGATCAGCAATATACGTCGATTATAAAGAAATATTCTTACAACACATCGCCTGTTAATACTTACGAAGTTAAGGCCAGGTTAGACTCAATTGTTCTGGTATTGCCTAGAATCACCTTTTCATCGCAAAATATCCACGAACGATAGGTCGATCAGGAATTTCTACGGTGTACCAATATGTACTGGATGGTGATGGCTCACCATTGAAGGTGCTATTCTAATTTTCATCAATCACATTTAGCAATTTGTTCAAATCCTCTATAGAATTATAATAGGAAATACTCACTCGCAGCCCTTCTCCACGCTGGGAAATAATAATCTTTTCGTTCTTAAGTTTTTCAAATAGCTTCTCGTCACCAGTGATATTGAATATAGAAGAGTGAAGCTTTCTGCCAGTAACTTCTGGCTGCAGTAAGTTGCGACCTGTAAATTCATTGCGTGCCTCCTGTGATATAGTTTGAATTTGATTTTGAATACTATAAATCCCGTACTCATTGCAGAACTCAATCGCTTTTTGAAGTCCTCCAAAAGCCGTCATGTCCTGATGTCCAGGTTCAAAATGCCCCATAAAACTACCGCGGTCATTCTTAAATCCCTGTACACTATTGAACCCAGTATATTTCGGCTTGATCCTATCGACGACGTCTTCCTTGAAAGTCATGAACGCATTCCCATCACCAGCATTGAGCCATTTGTAACAAGATGCGGCGAGTATGTCTATTCCGCTTTCGCGAAAGCGAAATTCTTCCACACCTATAAACTGCGTACCGTCTGCGATAATGATCAAATCAGGAAACTGCAACTTTAGCTTTCTCAAAAATTCAAGATCGATTCTAATTCCAGAAATATATTGGACTATAGAGAGCGCCAAAAAATCGGGTTTATGTTGCTCACAGGCATTCCAAATATTCTCTTCCAGCGTGGCATTAAGATCTGCATAGCAGCATTCAAATCCTCGAGCCTCCACAGGCCAGTTCACCGATGGGTAATCACCTTTAACCAACAAAAATTTATTCTTCTTATCGATTGCTTCCAGCAAGGCGTTGAATGCCATGGAGAAATTAGGCACCAAAGCCGTCATATGATAATGAGCATCAATAAAGCTAGATACACTGGTTCTTACGTCATCGATAAAAGCACCTCGACTATCTGCAAAAACACTCGCGGTGTTGAGTAGTTCCTGATTTAGGGACACTTTATAATCTGCCACTACCGTGCTTATCAAACCGTGAGCGGCTGTATTTAGATAAGTATAGTCCTTCAAGACTGGATAGTGCTCCTTTAAATTATACATAGGTTAAGAGAGTGAATGCAGTGTAAAACGTAAATTTGACCTAAAAGTAAAGGAATGTTTGGTAGCAATAAAAAATCTGGAAGAGCAATTGATCCCGATCAAAAGGAGATGATTGAAAATGCACGTTTGCGTATTAAGCAAAAACGTGGGCTGTTTACTCATTTTGTAGTTTTCCTGATAGGTTCTGTAGGCTTAATTGTTGTAGGCGTGCGTCAGGATTCCGTTGAAGGAAGTCCTATGTTACAAAGAGAGTCATTACTTGAAACAGATTGGTGGATTTGGGTTATAATGCTTTGGTTTCTTATTTTGGCTTATCATGCTTTCAACGTGTTTATCACAAAACGCATTTTGGGTCCAGAATGGGAAAAAAGGCAGTATGAACAATTGGTTCAAAAGCAGGTAGATAGAATTCAGAAACTACAAGTCAAGGTGGATAAGAATCATCCATTGCCTGATGTAAAACTTGACAACCCCATGGCACCTCTTCCAAAGGCTAAAGTAATAACTATGATTGCCGCAGCTGGCGAAAATCAAGAACTTGGTAAAAACGGAGAAATGGTCTGGCATTTACCAGATGATTTTAAAAGATTTAAGGCTCTAACAACTGGTCATACTATCATCATGGGACGTAAAACCTTTGATAGCTTTGACAAGCCATTACCTAACAGGACGCATATTGTGGTTACTAGAGATAAAGGTTATAAAAGCAATGATGCGATTATCGTTCACGATATGAAAACAGCTCTTGCTGCGGCAGGCAATGATAGCAATCCATTTATTATAGGTGGTGGAGAGATCTATTCTTTAGGAATGCCTTTCTCTAATAAAATTGAACTTACCAGAGTCCACGGCACCTTTGACGCAGATGCTTATTTCCCTAGAATAGACAAATCCAAATGGAACCTGATAAAAACCGAATCTCACGGTACTGATGAGCGTCACAAGTACTCCTTTGATTACGAGACTTGGGAGCGGGTTTCTAGTTAAGAATTACGAAAATTCTGAATTCTAAATCCTCAATTGTTGTTTCTTAAATTTGCAAAACAAACCAACTAACAATATGAAAGCATACGTATTTCCAGGTCAAGGAGCCCAATTTACAGGAATGGGTAAAGACCTCTATGATAATTTTGACGAAGCCAAAGAGCTATTTCACAAGGCCAACGAGATCCTGGGATTTGACATCTCTAGAATCATGTTTGAAGGTACTGCTGATGAACTCAAGGAAACAAAGGTGACGCAGCCTGCGGTGTTTTTGCATTCGGTTATTCTGGCTAAAGTCATGGGAGATGTATTTACTCCAGATATGGTGGCAGGTCATAGTTTGGGTGAGCTTAGTGCCTTGACCGCGATAGGCTCATTGAGCTTTGAAGATGGATTAAGAATTGTAAGTGAGCGAGCTATCGCGATGCAAGCTGCTTGTGAACTCCAGGCAAGTACGATGGCTGCTATCTTAGGTCTAGAAGATGATGCGATTGAGAAAGTTTGTCGTGAAACAAGTGGAGTTGTAGTAGCAGCAAACTATAATTGTCCAGGTCAGCTGGTTATTTCTGGTGAAATTCCAGCGGTTGAGGCAGCATGTAAGGTGCTTAAAGAAAAAGGAGCAAAAAGAGCGTTGGTGCTACCTGTAGGTGGTGCTTTCCACTCGCCGCTTATGGAACCAGCTAGGGAACGTCTTGCTAAGGCTATTGATGCCACTGAATTTGAAAAACCAATCTGTCCTATTTATCAAAATGTCACTAACCTAGCCACTACAGCGACTGATGACATTATAACAAACCTCATCTACCAACTTACCGCGCCCGTAAAATGGACACAATCCATTCAGGAAATGATTAAAGACGGTGCGACTGAGTTTATAGAAGTTGGCCCTGGAAAAGCACTTCAAGGAATGATTGGTAAGATTGATCGCAATATTCCTGTCAGTCAGGCGAGTGTTTAAAAGAACTTTATTTCGTTTATTGATTTCACAAAAAATCCGCTGGAAAATGATTCCAGCGGATTTTTCGTTTTGTAGATTTCTTAGTATTATTTCATCTTCCCAAAAGTTTTAGCTTCTACACCGCGAACTCCAGGTTTTATGGTAAAAATTGAACCAGCCAGTGGATATTTTTCCATTTCTTCATCGGTCATGTCTAAGCTTGCTGTTGTAATAAAAAGCTGATCTAGATTTTCACCACCAAAAGCACATGAAGTTACATTATGCGCAGGCACCTCAATTTTAGAAATTAGTTTACCTGATTTGGGATCATAATGAGCTACGGCATTTCCATTCCATAAGCCTATCCACAATTGGTCATTAGCATCAATGGCCATTCCATCTGGATTACCCAACTCTTCTGGAACTGTGATGATCACACGTTCATTACTGATTGTGCTGGTATTCATATCATAATCAAAGGCTCGTACATTGTTAAGTTTGGTATCAATGTAATACATGGTAGACTTATCCTTAGTCCAGACGATACCATTAGAAATCCCAATGCCAGTGAGCATCACCGTTGCGTTTCCTTCAGCATCGATCTTATATAGCTTTCCAGTCCTAGCCTCTTGATCCCATGGCATAGAACCTACCCAGAAATTTCCATTGGGATCCACTTTACCGTCATTGAAACGCCCGGGAACTTCCGTGTCTGTTGTGTCCGAGAATAATTCGACAGCTCCTGTATTTAAATCAATGCTATAGATACCTTCTACCAAAGCCACCAATACTTTCTCATCATTAACCGAAACCACAGTTCCAACCACAGAACCTGTATCATAGGTTTTATCAGTGCTCGTTGCTGGATCAAAAACATGCAGTTCCTTTCCAAAAATATCGATCCAATAAAGCCTTTGAGTGGCAGCATCCCACAAGGCGCCTTCACCTAATTGCGCGTTGTATTCGTAAGCTACTTCCGCTTGATAAGTTCTTACTTCTTTGGGTTTTGTTTCTACCATTTTGTTTTTGCAAGAAATGAATGGCAAAAAGATGAGAACAAATAAATATTTCATGGCTATACACTTAAATAATCGATGGACAAGATACTTAGAGATTCTAGCTCTTGCATAGATTTGATTGAAAATGTTACGCTTTCGCGAAAGCGAGATAAAACAAAAAGCGATCTCAATGAGATCGCTTTTCAATTTTATAATCGATAATTAGAAATCAAGATTTGCAAAAGCAAATCAAAAATTGGTAATCTATAATTCCAATGCCTTCTTCACGTCATTATCCATCAACAGTTCAATTGGATTTTCCAAAGCTTCCTTGATCGCAACCAAGAATCCAACAGATTCCTTACCATCAATGATTCTATGGTCATAAGAAACGGCTAGGTACATCATAGGACGTGCAACTATGTCGCCATCAATGACTACTGGTCGCTCGATAATATTGTGCATTCCTAGGATCGCACTCTGCGGTGGATTGATAATTGGTGTGCTCATCATACTACCAAAAACTCCACCATTGGTGATGGTGAATGTTCCTCCAGTCATTTCGTCCACGGTGATGTCTCCATCGCGTGCTCTTAATGCGAGTCGCTTCACTTCCTGCTCCACACCTCTAAAAGATAGGTTTTCTGCATTTCTAATAACAGGAACCATTAGACCTTTAGGTCCAGAAACTGCTATGGAAATATCCTTGTAATCATAAGTGATCATTTCCTTATCATCGATCATGGAATTAACCGCTGGATATTGGTCCAGTGCTCTGACTACTGCTTTTGTAAAGAAGGACATAAATCCTAAGCCTACTCCATGTTTAGCTTTAAAAGCATCTTTATATTCTGTTCTTAGCGCAAAAATCGCATGCATGTCAGCCTCGTTAAAGGTGGTTAGCATTGCTGTTTCATTCTTGACACTTACTAGACGCTCTGCTACTTTACGGCGCAACATAGAAAGTCTGGAACGGGATTCACCACGTGATCCAGCTCCTGGAGTTCCCATGGATGGTTTCCCTTCTGCTTTAAAAGCATCGTCTTTTGTAATTCTCCCATCGCGACCAGTTCCTTGAACATCCTTAGCATCGATCCCTTTTTCATCCAAAGCTTTTTTAGCTGCTGGACTAGGTGTACCACTTGCATATGTTTTTTCTTTTGCTTCTGCTGGTGGTGGTGCTTTTTGAGAATTCTTTTTGTCTTCTGTTTTTTCGTCTTTTTTAGCTATTTCCTGTTCTGGTTTACCGCCATAACCGCCGCCTTCATCGCCTTTACCCATTGAGGATGGTGCATCTTTAGCATCTTCCTCATTTTCATCATCGTCAGATTTTTTGTCTTTGGATCCTCCAGCGTTAGGATTTTCAGCTTCAGTGTCTATGAGACAAACTACAGCACCTACGGCTACAGCGTCTCCTTCTTCTGCTTTCAAGGTAATGATACCGCTAGCTTCTGCTGGTAATTCCAGTGTCGCCTTGTCGCTATCAACCTCTGCAATGGCTTGGTCTTTTTCAACCCAGTCACCATCGGCAACTAACCATTCTGCTATTTCTACTTCTGTAATCGACTCGCCCGGTGAGGGCACTTTCATTTCTAGAGCCATAATGCTATTTGTTGGTATTAAATACGTCTTCTATTACTCGTGCCTGTCTTGCCTTGGATCTCGTTGAGCTTCCGCTGGCTGGTGCGGCATACATGTTTCTGGAGCACACGCGCCATGTTCTGGTTTCTGGCATGTGTAGCATCAAGTGGGAATAAGCTCCCATGTTGCGTGGTTCTTCCTGCGCCCATACGACATCCTTGGAGCCGTACTTCTTGATGACTTTCTTGATTTGATCCACTGGTAGTGGGAACAATTGTTCTACTCTTACTAGTGCAACGTCACTGCGGTCGTGTTCTTCTCTATATTCCAATAGATCATAGTAGAATTTACCACTTGTGAATACTAGGGTTTTCGCTTTCGCGAAAGCGTCACCATCTACATCAATAACTTCTTGAAAATGACCTTTCACAAACTCATTAACAGAGCTTACTGCACGTGGGCTTCTCAACAACGACTTAGGTGTAAACACAACGAGTGGCTTGCGGTAGTTGACCAACATCTGGCGTCTCAACAGGTGAAACATATTTGCTGGTGTGGTACAGTTTGCCATCCACATATTATCTCGCGCGCATAGTTGTAAATAACGCTCCATGCGGGCACTGGAATGCTCTGCACCTTGACCTTCATAACCATGAGGCAATAACATGACCAGTCCATTCTGGTTCTTCCACTTATCCTCACCAGCACTGATGTACTGGTCAATCATGATCTGTGCACCGTTTGAGAAATCTCCAAACTGAGCTTCCCAAATGGTCAATGTTTCTGGTTGTGCCATGGCATAACCGTACTCAAAACCTACCACTCCATATTCTGAAAGGTGTGAGTTATAGATCTCCATAATACCATCTGCATCGAGGAAGTTGTGGAGTATAAATTCGTGTTCGTGATTCTCTGATTTCACTACCGCATGACGGTGTGAAAATGTACCACGTTCTACATCCTGACCGCTCATTCTCACGTTGTAGCCTTCCAGCATTAATGATCCATAGGCTAGGTGTTCACCCATCGCCCAGTCGAGTTTATCATCATCCCACATTTGCTGACGGGATTCTACGATCTTCTTGATCTTACGGATGAAGTTCTCATCCTTAGGTAAGGTGGATATGGTTTTGGTAATCTCTTCTAAGGTCTTTTTCTTGACGCCAGACTTAACGACTTTCATCATCTGTTCAGCATCTGCGCTTTCATAACCTTCCCATTCATCTTGCATGAATGGAGTTATTACTGTATTCTCTTGTTTTCTGGAGGTTGCCAATTGATCTTCCAACTTATCCTTATAAGTCTTCTCCATTTCATCAACGGCACCTTCTTCAATCACTCCAGCTTTCAGCAATTTGTCAGCATAGATATCTCGCGGATTCTCATGCTTACTAATCGCCTTGTACAATTGTGGCTGTGTGAATCTAGGTTCATCACCTTCATTGTGACCGTATTTTCTATAACCCAGAAGGTCAATAAATACATCACTCTGGAACTGCATTCTATATTCAAAAGCAAACTTCATAGCGTGTACCACAGCTTCTGCATCATCTGCATTTACGTGAAGTACTGGTGATAGTGTCACTTTTGCGATGTCAGTACAATAGGTACTGGATCTTGCATCTAGATAATTAGTTGTAAAACCTACCTGGTTATTCACTACTAAGTGAATTGTACCTGCGGTTTTATAGGCATCTAATTTTGCCATCTGAACCACTTCATAAACGATCCCTTGACCTGCAATGGCTGCATCTCCATGAAGTACAATAGGCAACACCTTAGAAAAGTCGTTTGGTGTATGCATATCTTGTTTTGCTCTCGCAATACCTTCTACAACAGCTCCAACTGTTTCCAAGTGTGATGGGTTGGGAACAATATTGATATTGATCTGGTTGCCATTGTCAGTCTTGCGCTTACTAGTGTAGCCCAAGTGATATTTTACGTCACCATCAAAAATGTCCTGCTCATAGTCCTTACCGTCAAATTCTGAAAATATATCAGAAACAGGCTTACCGAAAATGTTACTCAAAACATTTAAACGACCACGGTGCGCCATTCCCAATACAAACTGGTTGACACCATTGTTGGCAGCATTTTCAATCAAGCTATCTAGTGCTGGAATCAGTGATTCGTTTCCTTCTAAGGAGAAACGCTTCTGTCCAACATACTTAGTATGTAAAAAAGATTCAAAAGAAACTGCTTCATTGAGTTTCTTAAGTATCTGTAATTTCTCTGATTTATCGAATTCTGGATGATTGTTATTGCGGTGCAACCAGCTTTGTATCCATTTGAGTTGTTCTGGAGAGCGCACATACATGTACTCAACTCCAATACTCTCACAATACACTTGTTTCAAGTGGTTGACAATAGCCTTGAGCGTTGTTTTGCCAAGACCTATCAACTCACCAGATTCAAATTCTGTATTCAAATCTGAATCTGACAATCCAAAATTGGAAAGTTCTAAACTAGGCTCATACTTGCGGCGTTCCCTAACTGGGTTCGTTTTTGTAAACAAGTGCCCACGGGTTCTATAACCATCAATAAGTTGAACGACTTCAAACTCCTTGCGCATCTTTTCAGATACGTCTACGGTTTTAGTCTCGCCTCTATCTTCATATACTACTTGTACATCGCCGTCACCAGCAGACTCCATTCCAAAATCAAACCCTTGAAAGAATGCGCGCCATGAGGGCTCCACACGATCAGGATTGACTAAGTATTCATCGTAAAGTTGTGCAAAGAATGCAGTGTGAGCTGCATTTAGAAAAGAAAATTTATCCATAAATCTATCGGGAAAGTTCCCGTTTTCGATAATTATAGCAAAAGTAAAGAATTGGCTTTGTACGGCATAGCGTTTTGTATATTTATAACTATTGCATCATAATCATTAAATATGAGTTCTATTTTCTCTAAAAAACTGATAATCACCTTTCTTTTTGGGATTTCAATCTGCGCCACTGTCTTTGCACAAGATGTTCCTTCTGACTTCTGGAGTCGCGTACGTTATGGTGGTAATCTTGGATTGAATTTTAGCACTGGCTATACTGCGGTTCAAGTAGCACCACAAGCTATTTATCAAGTCAATCCTTATATAGGAGTTGGCGTAGGTTTGAATGGAAGTTATGTCAAACGCAATTTTGATAATCGTAATGGATTTAACGATGGTTTGGATTTTACCAGTACTATTCTAGGTGGTAGCTTGATCGGCATATTTCAACCTATACGAGAAATACAGCTGAGCTCTGATTTTGAGATTCTCAATGTTAATAGAAATTTTGAAGATGATCAATTCATTGATGATAATTACTGGGTGCCGGCTTTGTTTCTAGGTGCTGGTTATTCCAATGGCCCCATTGTAATAGGTGTGCGGTACGATGTCTTGTTTGATGAAGATCGAAGTGTTTACAGGAATGGATTGCAGCCATTTGTTAGGGTGCTTTTTTAAATCAAAATCTAAAGTCCCATGAGGTTAACCATTTTCATATTTATAGCACTAACGGTTTTGTCATGCCATCATAAACCAAAGAAAACAATCGGCAGTGAATCTCAATTTTATACCGACTCAATTTATAGTGCCGCCTTATCTGAATATCGCTCTCATAATATCTATTTACCTAATGATTTTGACGTCAATAAACACTATCAAATCATGTACGCAACGGATGGTAGCAAAAACATCGATAAAGGCCTTTTGAAGAAAACCTTAGATTCTTTAATTGAAAACAAAATCATCGAACCTTTCATTTTTGTTGCGAGTCACGCTAACAATAAAATTGCAGATAGTACAAGCACTACCATGGGTAACGGTGAAAAAGTATACTTACAATTTCGGAATTTTGAATACATAGATATGCAACCCGATAGCATAGAAAACCCATCTCTTGCTAATAGATATCAAAATCACATGCTCTATTTTAAAAATGAGTTCATAACCCATATAGAAAAAGAGTTCAAACAAGAGCTAACAAAAAATGATCGTTATTTCTATGGGGTGTCAAATGGTGCTGGATTCGGTATGAGTTTATTGAATAATTATCCTGACATTATTGGAACTTATATCAGTCTATCCACTTTTGGTGGAGACATTCAAACCAACAACTGGCAACAAGGCGTGGCATATCCAAGACTGTATTTACAATACGGAAGTGAAGAACCCATGTTTTTAAAAGATGATGCTAATTTTTTGAAAGAGAAGTTTAAGCAGTTATCTCAATTTTCGGAAATCAAGCAATACACTGGCGGTCATGATTATAAAAAATGGAACGAAATCTTTATTGATTTGATCAGCAAACTGCTTACAGTGCAATAAATGAAAAACATCAAATTAGCGGCGGTATTATTCTTAACCTTCTCTTCCCAGCAACTAATATCACAGCCAAATATTGATGACAAATACATCATCTTTCTACACAACGCGTTTCTTGAAACTCATGACATTGCTGATGAACATCCAGATCATGGCCGTGTAGAATACCATGAAATCTTAAATAAATTTAGAGACAATGGATTCGTGACCTTAAGCGATAAGAGAATGACTAATGTAAATTCTCGAGAGTATGCGGAGATAGTCGTTAAACAAGTGGACAGCTTGATCAACAAAGAAGTTCCAGCAAAAAATATCACCGTAGTCGGCACTTCAAAAGGCGGCTACATTGCGCAATACGTTTCTACTATCGCAAACAATTCAGAACTCAATTATGTTTTTGTAGGCAGCTTTCGCGAAAGCGATATCGAGCAAATTCCCGACATCAACTGGTGTGGTAATATCTTGAATATTTACGAAAAATCAGATTCTGCTGGGACCTCAGGCTTGTCAAGAAATAACAATTCTACGTGTAATAATGCTGATTATGAAGATCTAGAAATAAATACGGGTCTGGGTCACGGGTTTTTATTTAGAGCGTTAGATGCATGGATGATACCTGCAATAGAATGGGCAAACAGAATCCATTAAAAACAAGTGCATACCAAGTTTGTTAATCAATCATTAATGATTTTCCTCTAATTGTTAATTTATTGTTGACAATCAGGGCTATCAAAGGGACTTGTGAATTAATTAAGGATATTTCCTACATTATGTGCTTATACTTGTTGCAAACAAAAAACAAGAATGAAAAAGATATTACTTACACTCCTAACTGCAACAATTGCTTTTACAGCCTGTAAAGATGAAAAAGCAGATGATATTCTAGTTATGGAAGTCACTGACGATAATGAATTGAACGATGGAGATAATATGGAAACAGCAGCGATGGTGACTCGTGAAGATGCGGAAACTATGGCTAGTGACATGAAATCAAATGTAACGGTTGATAACGACAATAATATTTCCATTACTGGATTTGCAGAGTATGGCCAACTTCAAAACGATATTAAAAATTTATCTACTAGTCCAAACTTAAGGGATAAGATGAATGGTGAAAAGGCTTATGCTTCATTTGAAACATTTGTAGATAGAATGCCAGCATATTTGAAAACTAATCTAGTAATGAAAGAAGTAGATGATGTTAAAAATGCAATGGATAGATTCAAAGCAGCTCAAAACAACGATGATGTAACTAAAGCTACTCTTAAAAACCGCATGGTAAATGTTGAGGAAGCGGTGCAGGATTTGAATGATGAGATTGTTGATGTAAGATTGAGTCTGGAAAATGACACCACTATCGATTATGATGCTTACAGAGATTTTGTAGATAACGTTAATTATGATGACGAAGGATATATCACCATTATCAATTTTGAAAATTATGGAACGGTACAAAATGACTGGATGGCAATGAATGAAGCATCAAATACTGAAAAAGATAGTTATCAAAAAACACTAAGAACCAGTTTTAATGAAATGGTGAATAGAATGCCAGCTTACTTAAAGATTGACGATGTCATGGATGCTGTAGCAGACGTGCAAAAGGAAATGAAAGAGTATGAGCAGGAAAAGAATAATGTAGATACTGAAGAAAACTTAGAAAATCTAGAAGAAATTGATGAGGCACTTTATGATCTAAACAAAGAGTTGATCAAATCACGCAAAAAGTATGATGATCAAAAAAATGACGCTATTGAAGAATTCATGGAAGAATTCAATAGTAATTCTAATCAAACTATGCAGGAGCGCGTTAACGATGCAACTGAAGAATATAATGAAGAGATGAACAGATAATTTTGTTGATGATTGGTTTGGGCTGGTCATCCAGCCCTTACTGATTCAATCGATATTTAATTTTGATCCATTCTCTGGATAGAAAACCTAGAACAATTCCATGTTCTAGGTTTTTTTCTTGGACATCTGCGAGGTAATATAATTGTTGGAGCTTAGGATCTTCGTCTTCAATCGCTTCACTCAATAACTTAAAAAGAGCTTCTAAAAACTCCTGTGGTTTGTTTTCATGAATAGCTTCAAATCCTGATCGTTCCAGATCCTTATTCACCTGATTGCGATACACCATAAAAATATGATGCTTGGACTCTAACTTTTCCTGAATGCGAACAAGTTCCATGATTAGCTTATTCTGGACATCAAATCTTCAGAGAACTTTTTCAAAATGGATTTATTCTCATCAGAGATATCTAAAGATTGAATCGTAGCTAGGGCTTTATCTGTGTAATCCTTGATAGCTTCGAGCGTTCTATTGGCTCCACCACTATTGACAAAAAGTTCTTTGGCGCGATCTTTTTTATCGGCTATTTGATCACTAGTAAGTCGATTGTAGTCCAATGTAAAAAGAACCTTCAATTCTCTAGAAACATCTTCGTCTTCTATTGATTTAAGAAAGAGATAGGTCTTTTTGTTCTCACGTATATCACCGCCAACTTCTTTACCAAAAGTCTCTGGATCACCGAATGCGTCCAGATAATCATCCATCAGTTGGAAAGCCATTCCCAATTCAATGCCATACTTGTATATTTTTTCTTGTTCAGTCTTATCCTTTCCAGCGATGATTGCTCCCATTTGAAGCGCACAACCCACAAGAACTGATGTCTTGAGCTTGATCATGAGTAAATATTCCTCAACCGTTACATCATTTCTTGTCTCAAAATCCACATCGTATTGCTGGCCTTCACAAACCTCAAGTGCCGTTTTAGAAAAAAGCTGATTCAAGTCGTAAAAAGCTTCCTTGTCGTAGGATAGAAATCGCTGATAAGCCATAATCATCATTGCGTCACCGCTCAAAATTCCCGTATTTACATCCCACTTTTTATGTACGGTGGCCTTTCCACGACGCAAGTCTGCTGCGTCCATGATATCATCGTGCAATAAGGTAAAATTGTGAAATACCTCAATAGCTACAGCAGCATCCATGGCTTTGTTAGCGGTGGCACCATACATTTCTGCACTCATCAAAGTCAATAGAGGTCGCAAGCGTTTGCCGCCTAATTCCAGAATGTAATGGATAGGATCATACAAACCAGAAGGTTCTGTTTTTGCAACACTTTGCTGCAGATAGTCTAAAAATTGGGTTCGTAAGTTTTCCAGTGATGTCATGGATTCAAAAATAGGTAAGGATCTTTATTTCTTTTGGAGAAACACGAGCCAATGTTAAAAAGAAACAAAACTTTGGAAACTTTTGTAGTTTTTAAAGTTTCCGTGTGTTACTTTTGCGCTCTCAATTATGGAAACTAAAGAATTAATTTTAAAAGAATCGTTGGACATGTTCCTCAGTCATGGTTTCAAAAGTGTTACCATGGACGAGATTGCCAACAAAATGGGTATGAGCAAGAAAACGCTCTACACTCACTATAAAAATAAGAGCGAGTTGGTTGCTGCTACATCACTGCACATGTGCGACCATGTTTGCGATGGTGTCAACCACATTGCGACTAACGATGACCGCAATCCTATTGAAGATCTTTATGAGATCAAAGCCTATGTGATGCGTGAGCTCAAGGGTGATAATTCCTCGCCCATTTGTCAATTACAAAAATACTATCCTGAGACTCATAAACTGGTCCATAAAAAGATATATGATTTTATGGATAATTGCATCTATCGCAATGTAGAGCGTGGTCTTGAACTGGGATTATATCGGGATAATATCAATAAAACTTTTGTTGCCCGCATGTACTTCATAGGGATTCAAGGCATCAAGGATCTGTCTTTATTTCCTGTTGATCAATTCCCACAGGACAAGCTCTATGATCAATATCTAGAATATCACTTACGCGGTATTGTGACACCAGCCGGTCGTAAAATCTTGAACCAACTAACCCAAACAAATCACGAGTAAATGAAAAGATTGACCTATATAACGTTGATTTTGATGGTTTTCGCTTTCGCGAAAGCGAACTCACAACAGACCTCACCGGGTTTGGAAAGCTATTCTTTCACACTGGAAGAGGCCATTGATTTTGCCCTAAACAATAATTATCAAGCCATTAATGCAAAGCGCGACATCGCCAAAGCGCTAAAGCAAAAATGGGAAACTACCGCTACCGGTTTACCTCAAATTACTGGAACCGGGAACTATAATTATCAACTTAAGCAACCGGTATCTGTATTGCCTGGAGAAATTGCCGGTGGCGAGCCTGGAACTTTTATTCCCGTGGTTTTCTCACCTAAACAAAATGCAGACATCACGGCAACGCTTAGTCAGGTGATTTTTGATGGTAGTTATATCGTGGCTCTAGAAGCATCTGAGACATTTCTGGACTTTTCAGAAAATGCAAACAACAAAACAAAACTGGAAGTGCGCAAAGGCGTCATCAATGCATATGGTGGCGTATTGCTGTCTGAGGAAAATGTGGACATAATCACTAAAAACCTTGAAACCGTCAACGATAACCTGGAAGAAACCAAAGCTATTTTTGAAAACGGCCTCACTGAAGAGGAAGATGTGGAGCAACTACAAATCACAGCATTGCAGCTATCCAATCAATTAAATAGTGCCAGAAGACAGACCGATATTGCCATGAATATGTTTCAGCTAGCGCTAGGTATCGATCTGTCCACTGATGTAACGCTGGCAGAAAATCTGGAGAGCCTTGCCGTTAAAACCATTGATCTTTCCCTAGCTGGAGAAGATCTAGTTCTTGACCATTCTGTTGATTATCAAATAGCCTATAACATGACAGAGCAGCGACGTCTGGAATATAAACTTGAGCGTAGCAAGGCTTTGCCAACGGTTAATGGATTTATCAATTATGGGGCAAACGCTTTTAGCAATGACGACTTTGTGTTTAATTCTAGCAATCAGTGGTTCCGTCAATCTATTGCAGGAGTTAGCATTAGCTGGCCTGTGTTTACCTCTTTTGGCAGAAAAGCTAGGACCGATCGCGCAAAAATAGCTTGGGATCAAGCAGAAACTGATCTAGAAAGGACCTCACAACAAATCCGCCTGGATTATGAGACTGCTCTTAATGATTATCAGCTTGCCATTGACACCTATTATACCAACAAGCAAAACCTAGAACTTGCTGAACGTATTGAAAATAAAAACCAAATCAAATTTACTGAAGGAATATCCACCAGCTTTGATTTGAGACAGGCACAAACGCAACTCTATGATGCGCAATCCCAATATTTAAACAGTATGTTTCAAGTAATCACCAACAAAGCAGCTCTTGAAACGGTACTTAACACACCTCAATATCTATCCAACAAATACCAAGATTAAATCATTATGAAAACAAAATATATATACCTCTTACTGTTGCCTGTAATCGTTGCCTGTGGTGGCGGTGACCCTACTGTTGACGACCTTATTGCAAGTGGCGACATGGAATCCATAGCACAGAAAAAAACCGAACTTCTTAACGAGAAGAAAGAGCTAGAAAATGAAATTAGCGCCATTGAATCTTATCTTGACAAGAACAGTATCAAGAAAGAAGGTTCACTTGTAAGCGTAAAAGCTATTCAAGACACCGTTTTCAATCACTACATTGAACTTCAAGGTAGCGTCGATACAAAGCAGAATATTACGATCAAGGCAGAAACCGCAGGTATTCTTACAAGAGTTTTTGTGACTGAAGGTCAAAAAGTATCCAAAGGACAAACCCTCGCAAAAATTGATGATGGCGGCGTAGGCCAGCAAATTGAACAAATGAAAGTACAGGCACAACTTGCCAAAACTACATTTGAACGTCAAAAGCGTTTATGGGATCAAAACATAGGCTCAGAAATTCAATACCTACAGGCTAAGGCAAATTACGAGGCGCAACAAAATTCCATTAACTCCATGCAGCAGCAACTTGCTAAAAGCACCATCACCGCGCCATTTTCTGGTGTAATTGATAATGTCATAACTGAGCAAGGCAATGTTGTATCGCCAGGAATGACAGAACTTTTTAGACTCGTGAATTTAGACAACATGTACATTGAAGTTGAAGTTCCTGAAACCTACATCGCATCCATCAATGAAGGCACAGACGTGCAGATTGATTTCCCAGTATTGGGTGAGAAAATGGATAGCAAAGTGCGACAAGCGAGTTCTTTCATTAACCCAGCAAACCGATCTTTCAGCATTGAAGTGCCTGTAAAAAATGAGAAGAAAAATGTCAAGCCTAACCTTACAGCGAGACTTAGAATTAACGACTACACAAATAATGACGCCATCTTAATACCTCTAGCCGTGATTAGTGAAAATCAAGATGGTGAGCAATATGTGATGATCGCAACAGATCGACAAGCTGGTGATGATTTTGATACCGCTGTCGCGAAAAGAAAACTGATAGAAACCGGTAAAACTACCGAAAACATGATCGAAGTGAAAAGCGGGCTGAACTCAGGTGACATGATTATTGTTGAAGGTGCCCGTAGTATCAAAGAAGATCAACGAATTAGAATTAAAGCATAACCAACATGGGAAAGAAAAGTGAAAAGGAATTTGGTCTCTCGTCATGGGCGATCAACAACTCTACCGTCATTTGGATTATAATAGGCTTAGTTATCATCTTAGGTGTTCAAGGATATTTTTCCATGCCACGAGAAGACTTTCCAGAAGTCAAGGAAACTAAGATCTACATCTCAAGTGTCTATCCAGGAAACACTGCCGAAGATATTGAGCGACTCATCACAGAACCGCTCGAGGATAAATTAAAGAATCTGTCAAACGTTGTAGAAATACTTTCTACCTCTCAAGAAGATTACTCCATTATCACGGTTGAGTTTAATGAGAATATTACGGTTGAAGCCGCAAAACAAAAAGTTAAGGATGAAATTGATGTAGAAACTTCTAACGAGGACTGGCCTACATTCAATAATGCCAAAATAGAACCTAATATTTTTGACCTAAAGATTAGTGAAGAAGTTCCTATCATGAACATTAACCTGCGTGGTGATTATACGGTTCGTGAGCTTAAGGAATTTGCAGAATATCTTGAAGATGAAATTGAAGCGCTGGAACAAATCAAGGAAGCTAGTATTCGTGGCGCTCAAGAATTAGAAGTAGAAGTTGCGGTTGATATATATAAGATGACTGCGGCTAAAGTAAGTTTTGACAATGTCATCAATGCTGTAAGTGGTGGTAATACGACCATGAGTGCCGGTAATATCAAAACCGAAAATCAGCGTCGAACCATTAGAATTTTAGGTGAGATCACAAGACCTGATCAATTGAACAATTTTGTGGTTAAAAATGAAAACGGACCTATTTATCTAACTGACATAGCCGAAGTCAATTTTCAAGAAGAAGATAAAACCACATTTGCTCGGGAATTTGGAGATCCTGTGGTGATGATCGACGTGAAAAAACAAGCAGGTAAGAATACCATTGAAGCTGCAGAAAGCATCCGAGAGATCATCAAGCAATCTCAAATAAGTGGAAGGATTCCGCAAAATGTAGAGATATCCATTACAAATGATGGCTCCACGAGAACGCTCAATCAAGTAGATGACTTGGTAAACAATATCATTTTTGGGGTTATCCTAGTAGTAACTGTATTAATGTTCTTCCTAGGATTTAGGAATGCTTTGTTCGTTGGTTTTGCGATTCCTATGTCGATGTTGATGAGTTTCATCATCTTGAACTTTTTGGGATATACCTTGAATACAATGATTCTCTTTGCCATGATTATGGGACTGGGAATGCTGGTAGATAATGGAATCGTAGTCGTTGAAAACGTCTACCGTTTGATGGATGAAGAAGGAATGTCTCGAATCAAAGCGGCTAAAATAGGTATCGGTGAGATTGCTGTTCCTATTATTATTTCAACCTTGACCACGGTAGCTGCATTTGTACCTATAGGTTTATGGCCAGGAATTATGGGTGAGTTCATGAAATATTTCCCGATCACCTTATCAATTGTATTAGGTAGTTCACTTATCGTAGCGATATTTTTCAACTCAATGCTGGTTTCCAGATTCATGAGTATTGACGAGAAGAACATACCGCTTAAAAAGTTGATTTGGATTACAATCATTATGGGTGGTATTGGGCTGTTGATCGTATTATTTGGTGGTGCTATTCGTGGTATAGGTACCGTAATGGTAATCACGGTAATCCTGTTATGGATTTACAAGTATGCTGTTAAAGGCTGGACTCTTGTATTTCAAAGAAAGACTCTAAAATGGTTGGATAATGCCTATGAACGCTTTTTGAAATTTGCTTTAAGAGGTAAAACACCTTATTGGTTTACTGGTGGTATGGTTGTGATGTTTATAGGTGTACTTGCCCTTTATTTTGGATGGTCAGTAGGTTCTGGTAGAACGAAAGTGGAGTTCTTCCCAGAGAACAAACCCAACCAGATTATTGTGTATATAGAATATCCTGAAGGTACTTCTATCGACAAGACCAATCGAACTACTAAAGAGATTGAAAGCATCGTTTATGATGTTATCGATGATCCAGAGTACAATGAAGATGGCAGTAACTTTATGGTAGAAAGTGCCGTTTCACAAGTTGGCGAAGGCGCTGGAAACCCACAAACCGATGGTGGTAGTGCCGCAGAAATGCCCAATAAAGGAAAGATTACTGCATCCATGCGTGAATACAAATACCGTAATGGAAAGGATAGTGAGGTACTCAGAAAGAAGGTGCAAGAAGCTGTACAGGGTAAATTCCCAGGAATCGCCATAAGTGTTGAGAAGGATCAAGCAGGTCCACCTGCAGGTTATCCTGTAAACATAGAACTACAAGGTGAAGACTATGGCGAGTTAATCGCCACTGCAGAACGCATGGTGAAATTCTTGAACGAGAAAAATATAGCTCCAGTAGACGAGCTTAAAATTGATGTCAACAAGAGTAAACCTGCATTACAGGTAAAAGTAGATCGTGAAAAAGCGGGAGAGCTAGGAATAAGCGCAGGTCAAGTGGGTCAACAATTGCGCAGAGCAATTTTTGGTGAAAAGGCTGGCGTCTATAAAAAGGACGGTGAGGATTATGATATCTATGTGCGTTTCAATGAAGAGAATCGATACGATCGCAGCTCGCTATTCAATCAGAGAATAACATACCGTGATATGGCTTCTGGCCAGGTAAGAGAAATTCCTGTAAGTGCAGTTACTACACAAGAAAACGTTTCTGGATTTAGTGCCATTAAGCACAAGGATAATCAGCGAGTAGTGACGGTTTACAGTGCATTAAAACCAGGCTATAGTGATGCTGGTGCTGCAGTAGATCAAATACAAAACGAGATGTTGGATTTCGAAAACCTGCCAAATGATATTTCTATTGATTATACAGGACAGCTGGAAGAGCAAAACAAGCAACAAGCCTTCTTAATGACTGCTTTGATGTCTGGACTGGCGTTGATATTCTTTATTCTAGTGTTCCAATTTGGTGGTGTTTCAAAGCCTACGATAATCATGATCTCAATATTCTTGAGTTTCATTGGCGTATTTCTAGGATTGATGATTACGGGATGGCCGTTTGTGATTATGATGACCATGATGGGAATCATTTCACTCGCTGGTATCGTGGTAAATAATAGTGTTGTATTGATCGACTACGTTGATATTTTGAAATTGAGACGACGTGAAGAATTGGGAATTGACGATGACAAACACTTGATAAGTAAAGAAGATTCTTTCCAAGCCATTGTTCAAGCTGGAAAAGCTCGTTTGCGTCCAGTATTACTGACTGCGATTACTACAGTATTAGGACTCATACCTCTCGCGATAGGATTGAACATCGACTTCTTTAGTTTATTTAGCGAGTTTAATCCCAAAATTTATATGGGTGGAGACAATGTTATTTTCTGGGGACCGCTGGCATGGACTGTAATTTTCGGGCTCATTTTTGCAACTTTCCTGACACTTATTATCGTTCCCGTTTTACTTTACTTAGTTCATAGAGCTAAGTTGAGATTCCGCAGGAAGTTTGGAGATCAACCTGCCGAAGGTGAACAAATCCCGGCGCAGAACGCTGCGTAGTTGTCCGATAGCATCAAAAAAATAAATCCCATCCAGAAGGTTCTGGATGGGATTTTTTATGCATTAATCTTTAGAGATAAAACTTAAGATGTTGTAAGTTTTGAAGTTGGTAGGAATTACGCTTTCGCGAAAGCGAGATCCTCATAACCTCAATAACTACTCACTTTCTTCATTCTCAAATCTTTTCGCATCGTACTCAGTGTAATATTGCTCTGCTACCTGGATAGTAACATTCATCAAGTCTCTGGTCTCTAGCAATAATCCGAAATACAAGGTTGTGTTTTTGGGAGACTCGTCTGTATTTTTAGTGCGCTTGACTTGCTTGTCAATCTTGCTATCCACTAGTTGAAGTAGTTCGCGTTTCTCATAGATGATTTGTTCCAAGCCACTAAATTCTTTAGATCTAAAGATCTTTTTGGAATCATCAAAGATCTTCTCGATACGCTGGATGATTTCCTTTAAGTCCTTGATCTGTGTAAACTTAAGGCTCTTGTGATTGTTATTGATGTGATCTGTGCTTGAGCGAGATATGTATTCCAGCGATTGGGAAATATCCTGCAAATGACCCAAAACATCAATATAAAACTTACTGGCGCCTATGCTTTTCTCATCCAGATTCTTGATGAAGAAATAGATGTTATTGCGCAATCCGTCGATTTCCACGGCCAATTTCTTAACTGCTTTACGACCCGATTTCAAGCTGCTCAAATCCTGCGTGATCAGACCTTCCAATGTGTTCCCATACATATCTCTAGCGCGTTTGAATACGGTTGCCACGGTATCAGAACTCTCTTCAATGATTCCTTGTATAGTGTTGCTCTCTGCTTTTTGCAGTTCGTCAGTAACCTTTTGCTGAGTTTGCGATCTCTTATGCATGATAAAACTGCGTGTGATCAAAACTACGGCAAGAACGACTAGGCCTATGATGGCATAAAAGCCACCCCAATAGATGATGTAGGCAAAAATCGCAGCTGCGGTAAACGCGCTAAATGCCGTGAAGAACCAACCTCCTATTACGTTTAAAACACCAGCTATACGGTACACCGCACTTTCTGTTCCCCAAGCCTTATCTGCTAACGAGGTTCCCATTGCTACCATAAAAGTCACATAAGTAGTAGAAAGCGGAAGCTTGTAAGATGTTGCTACTGATATAAGTACACTAGCTACCATCAAATTCACTGATGCCCGGACGTAGTCAAACGCTGGCCTATCTGCATTTTTTGAAACAATTCCCAATGATTGTTCTTTTTCAAATCTTTTGGAAATGTATTTTTTTGCCTTTTTAGGCATGATTTTCTCCACACCTTCTGCTAACAGAATAGAATATCGTACCAAATATCTAGACAAGGCATTTGATTTGAAACGCTCCGTACCTGTATCCTGTCTGGCAAGATCCACTGATGTTTTGACAACGGCTTGTGCTTTTGAAGAGAACCATAATGTCAGTACCATCACAATTCCAGCCACTAATAACAGCCATTTTTGACTAGGTAATTGACCCGCCAGCGCGCCCATTGTAAAGTCTGCAGGTGATCCAGCAGCTGACCATACGTTGTAGGCATCATAAGCACCAATAGGAACTCCTATAAAGTTTACAAGGTCATTACCTGCAAAGGCCATGGCAAGACCAAAGGTTCCCAAAATAATAATGAGCTTGTAGATATCCCATTTAAGAATGTAAACGTAAACCAAACTAAAGATTAACCAGAAGACAAATCCGTATCCCAATGTGGTATATACGTCTGCCGTATAGTCAAAAATAAAATTCAAAGGTCCCAGATCTGCTCCTTTTAGACCTTTGACAAGAATAAAGTAATACAAACTGGTCAAGGAGAGTCCGCCAAAAATTCCCGCTAGAAACGCTGGTCTCTTACGGTAATTAAACGTCAACATCAATCGCGAAATAAACTGGACCAACGCACCTATAGTAAATGCAATCACAACTGACAGTAGGATACCACTCACAATCTCAATGGCCGTATCGCTGGCAATGTATTTTCCTAGATCTAGGAACGTCTCTGTCTCACTTTCTCCTATTTTCAATAAGGAAACACAAACGGCGGCTCCCAATAATTCAAAAACGATTGAAACCGTTGTCGATGTAGGTAATCCCATACTATTGAAAAAATCTAGCAATAGCACATCTGTAATCATCACCGCCATGAAAACGATCATGATTTCATCAAAGTAAAATTCTCCTGGATTGAAAATTCCCTTACGAGCAACCTCCATCATACCACTACTGGAGAGTGCACCCAGAGCAATTCCCAGACTGGCGATAATCATAATCGTCTTGAAGCTTATGGCCTTGGAGCCTATCGCACTGTTCAAGAAATTAACTGCATCATTACTCACACCTACGACTAGGTCAGTGATCGCCAGACCGGCGAGAATGATAAGCATGTATATATAAACGTCTCCCATTTTAAGAATGTATTAATCCGCAAAAATGGTCTTTTGCTGGAACTTGTACGTTACCATAAGGTTATAAATATAGGAGTGTTTTATTCCGCTTTCGCGAAAGCGTACTCATTCAAAAACCTCATTACACAAAAAAGCTGCCCTGTTTAAGGGCAGCTTTTCTTTATTTAATTGAAATCTTTAAGTCCTACTGGAAGTTATAACCTGTCCAAGAAAAAGCACTTGCATCAGCTCCAGTCTGGGTAGCGTTAACCGTCACGGTTGCATTAGGAGCATTTTTAATATCGGTACCATCAGAAGTACCAGCCGCGCTTACCGTTATATTAGTCGCTGAAGTTGAGTTACCTCTAGAATCTTCTAAATCAACAAAATCAGCAGCTGGAGTATTTCCGAAAACCCCTGCTAAAGCATTAGTCACCGTTGCGGTGGCGCCACGTCTTATTTTGATTAGGTCTGCCATTTCAATATCGGCTCTATTAAATATTGTAACTCCATTTACAGTAAAGCTAGATTGTGTATTATCAGAAGGTGAGTTACCATCAAGGTTACCGTCTGCCTCTATACCTCGAGGATCTGAAGTAACTGTATTATAACCTGCTTCACGGATACCGTAAAGATTGGTACAAGTACCTCTATAACCTTGGGAGAAATCAAACATATCATCACGTGCATTCAATACAAATATATTTGATGCATTTACAGATCCACCGAAGAATTCAATACCATCATCGTCACCATTAGCGATCCAAATATTTGAAAGCGTTGTTCCAGATCCAACACCGTTAAGAGTTAAACCATTATGCTCTGCATCACCATCTATACGAGCTCCAGTATATTCTATAATCACATAGTTCATGGTTCCAGAAGATTCATTATCACTATTACCTCCAAAAAGTACACCTGTATTTACTTCAGTACCAGCTTCATTTTGCCCTTGAGGATTTTGGCCTGAAATAAACGCATTACCATTAATTATAATTCCACCCCAAGCAGCTGGTTGTTGTACTGAACTTGTAAATCGAATTGGATTAGAAGCCGTACCGTTAGCTTCAATGCGACCACCTTTTTCTACTAGCACATACACATCAGTACCACCAGCAATTGCATTTATAGTTGTTCCTGGCTCAATAGTTAAAGTAGCGCCACTTTTGACGAAAAGTGAACCAGTCAAACGATAAGCGTTACCGGCAGTTAATGTTCTGTTTTCAGTAAAGTTTCCTGCAAGATCCAAGTTTTCTGAAACTGGAGGTGTTGGGCCAGAGACATCATCGTCAGTAGAACAAGAGTTAAGTGTCAATGCTGCTATAGCAAGCATGGAAAGAAATAAATTTTTCATAGTTATATTTTGATTCGTTTTATGAATGCAAATTTAGACGGGTAATAGGCGCAGAGTGTTAAGCTCAGTTTACCAAACGATTAACGAAGTTTACTAAACCTTAAAATTTATAGCTGTACCCTAAGCTGATGTCCAGACCACGTCGATATTGACTTAATGTTACGTTTTGATCTCCTCCATCTCGTTCTAATCTGTATTCAGGATTTAGTAAATTTTTAGCCTTAAGAGAAATTTTACCATTGTCACCTACTCCAACAGAGCTAACGAAATCAAGTGTAGGAACCCCAATCTCTTTAATATTTGCAAACCCACGTGTCCCTACAGAAAACACACGCTCTGTGAAGTAATTAAAAACTAAAGCCGAGTTCAAATTGCTGTCCCCTATATAGGTATTGTAGTTGACATCGAAATTAAATAGTAGTGGTGCAGCTCCTTGTAATTCTGTACTGTCATCTGTAAATTGAGCTAGAGGATCATCAAGTTCCTGTTTACTGTAAATGTATGAGGCGTTAAATCCCGCTGCTAATTTATCACCACGATTATCACCTTCTGCATTGAGAACTTCGTTTTCAAAAATATTCTTACGTACCTCTATCTCTGCACCTATAACAGTAGCTTGATCTCCAACATTAAGATAGGTAAGCGTGTTCCCTGCGGTTGGAATTTCAGTTCTTGCAATAGGGTCCTTTATGTTCTTATAAAATCCTGTTACAGAGAAAAGCTCGCCTCTTGAAGGGTAAAACTCATAACTAATATCGAGATTAAGGACTGTAGAAATATCTAGATTAGGATTTCCTTGTGTGGATGTACCACCAGCATTATCATATCTAAAAGGAGCGATCTCTTTAAATCTTGGTAAGATGTAAGTTCTACTACCAGCGAGTCTTATAATATTATCATCATTTATATTGTATTTCAGACCGGCGCTAGGCAAGAATAGATTTTCTTCAATAGTTGCGGGACCGTTGGCAATACTGTTTGCGATGTTAGTATTGTATTCTACTTCCTGTGTGATATTCTCAAAACGGGCACCAGCTGTCAATAGCAATTTCTCACTTAGATTTCTAATATAATTTACATTTCCCGAAGCGATAAACTTATCGCCTATATAATTGAATGGAACGAATGCATTAGGATTAAGAATAGAACCACGGCCAGTTTCAAGTCTAAAAGTGCCATTATTCAATGACTCTTGATTATAAATATCATCTGGACTGTCAATATCAACGGCAATTCGCCCATCAAAAGTGTGGTTAAATGTTGTGGCCTTAAACACATGGTGTGTGAATCGATAATCGCCTCCAAAGGTTACATAGTTGAGCAAATCACTATCTGCACTAGCAAAATCATAATTAAACAATGCTTTAGCATTATAATCATTCTCTTGTATCTCGCTAAAATAACGCTGATTGTTACCACCAGAGTCTATGTTAGGAGAGTAAAATCCATCCCTCAAAAGATATTCAAAATTTCTACGATCTGGCTCGCTTCCACGCAATGCATTAAAGGAAGCATCTGCCGCTAAAGTAAATCGCTCAGAAAACTCAAAATTTGTCAATATTTGATTGACAAAAAGGTTATTATCATTGGTCTGTTGCCTTCTAACAAAAACCTGATCTCCTTGTTGTTCAGGGTTATCAATCCCTTGAAATTCACTTAAATCTTGTGAGTTTTTATGGATGTACATAGAAAGAACTTCTACGTTATTACCTCCAAATTTGTAATCTAAATCGATTTGAGCTATTTGTGAGGTTTCATAGCTATAACTAACAAAATCCTGATCTAAGTAAATAGCCCCAGCACTTGTTGTGTTTCTAACCGTACCATCCCTAAACCTATAACCATTGTCAAATGTCAACAACCCGTAAACGTTTAAAGTATTTTCTCCAAGGTCAAATCTTTTACCACCATTGATATTTAATCCTAGGTTGACCAAGCCAGATTGGTTTTCTGTATTGATAGAATTATCGAAACTATAGCTTCTCAGGTTATCTACAGGTAATTCTGCATCTGCAAAACCAAAATAAGAACCACCATCTATTGCTTTGAAATCTTCTCCTACCGTTTGTAAGTTCGCGCCAGTAGAAACTCCTACTTCTAATTCGTTGCGATCAGTTAATCCTTTAAGATCTATATTAATATTTGCCCCTGCATTGTCACCAGTCAATTCAGAATTCAAAACTTTATTAATATCAACTGTTTCAATGAGATCAGATCCAAAAAAGTCCAAAGAGATGTTTTTATACTCAGGATCTTCAGATGGTAGCGGCAAACCGTTTAATGTAGTGGAATTGTAACGGTCACCCAATCCTCGAACGAAAACATTCTTAACACCAGCCTGTTTACTAACACCACTAACCTTGGTAACAGCACCTTCAGCATCACTCACTCCTTTTTGAGAAAGTTCTTCTGCACCAATAGACTGTTTTATCGTCACCGAATTCTTTTTTTCCTCAAGCAATGCCTCTGTACTTTCTCTAGATTTAGCCACAGTAATGCTTACCGCATCCAGCGATGCAGCCTCTGCACTCATGGGAACATCTATTGTGGTTGTATATCCAGAACGCACAGTTACATCAGGAACCTCAACGGTCTTCATACCAACAAAAGACACAACTAGCGTGTAAGTTCCTGCTGGAGCAACAATGGAATATTTCCCATCAATATCTGATTGAGCACCATAATTCGTTCCCTTAAGAACAACGGATGCAAAAGCCACCGGTTCATTTTCAGCATCCTTATCTACTAAAGATCCATTTACTTTTCCTGTTTGCGCTGATGTAAAGGCAGTTACAAAAACAAATAGAATAAAAAATAATTTGTTCATTACAAGTCGTTTAGAGTTTGCAAAAGAACGATTAGAATGGATTTCGCTAAGTTAATTTAGCATTAGCATTCTGAGAGACTTTGTTAAGAAACGGTTAAGCCATGTTAAGGCATCTCATTTAGCTGACTACTCTTATATTGCAATAAAAATTTTGATGGACTGGTTACAACTTCTTTCCCTTAAAAAACACGGTGATACTTTGCCTAGACACAGAAAGAATCAGGACGATCTGCGGCTGGGATTTGAAGTAGATTATGATCGGATTATTTTCTCTTCACAGTTCCGTAGCCTGCAGGACAAAACGCAGGTCATACCGTTGAGCCAGACAGGTTTTGTGCATACCAGACTGACGCATAGTCTCGAGGTTTCAGTAGTTGGAAGATCTTTGGGGCGCATGGCTGGAAAGCAATTAGTAGACAAACATGTATCACTCAAGAATGCTGGTTATCAACATCAGGATTTTGGCGCAATAGTGGCGGCGGCTGCGCTGGCGCATGATATAGGGAATCCGCCATTCGGTCATAGTGGTGAAAAGGCAATTGGCAGTTACTTTGCCTGTGAAAAGGGAAATGCTTTAATGAGTTCGCTTTCGCGAAAGCAACAACAAGACCTTCTAGATTTTGAAGGAAATGCCAACGGTTATCATTTGCTCAATAAAACTGTCCCAGGATCGCCTGGTGGTTTGCGTTTGTCCTATGCCACATTAGGCGCATTTGTGAAGTATCCAAAGGAATCCCTACCTATAAAACCAACGCAGCACATCTCGCAAAAAAAATACGGTATATTTCAAGCAGACGTTTCTCATTTCCATGATGTCGCTCTAGAATTAGGACTTAGTTCTACTGATGAGAATCAGCCATTTCATCGTCATCCATTGACCTATCTAGTAGAAGCTGCAGATGATATTTGCTACACAATCATCGACTTTGAAGACGCCATCAATCTAGGTCACATTGCAGAAGATCATGCGCTGGAATTACTTATCAATCTTGTACGTGATACTATTAAAAACGAAACCTACAGAGCGCTTTCTACCACAACGGAACGCATTGCATATTTAAGGTCTATTGCTATAGGGAGTTTAATTGCAGATTGCGTGAAAGTATTCATGGAGAACGAGCAAAGACTTTTAGATGGCTCACTTTCCTCATCCCTAACAGATCTTTCTAGGTTCAAACCGCAGATTGATGATATTTTGTCCATCACCAGGCAACAGCTCTACCGTCACCCAGATGTGGTGGAAAAAGAGATAGCAGGTTACAAAATTTTAACGTCCATACTTGATGCTGTTATTACTGCAAGTGTCAATCACTTGAATCATCAGGTCTCGAATTATGATCGGTTGATTTTGGAAATTATTCCTTCAACAGCTTTAGTTTCAAATGATCTTTACGACAGACTATTAGCGGCTTGCTGTTATGTAGCGTCTCTAACTGACACTAAATCGTCACGTTTATTCCATATCATCAATGGAAAGATTTAAGAAAGATTATAAAACCAGCGCTAACAGCTTGACGTATCTTTAAACCACTATTTTATAATATTATTTACTTATAATGAGAAAAAATACCATTGTTGCCCTTTCCATCGCACTAGTTGCTATCATAACATTATTCATATTTAATTTTTCCAATAATGATGATGTAGATATTATTGAGCAAAAGCGTGAAAAACACAGAAAATTTCTAGCAGAATCTCCATTTAATGACACAAAGAATCTTTCTAAAGATGAACGTAAGAAATTAGGTTTGCCTCCTAATGCTTATAATGAAAGGCTTTGGGAGCTAACAATGAATCCAGACTTAGGATATCCTACACCATTTTTGGTGGACCCAATAGATGTTGATTTACTTCAACAAAAAGCTAGTCCTGGTTCAGTCACATCACCATGGATCGAACGCGGCCCTCTCAGCGTAGGTGGAAGAACAAGAGTGGTCTTTTTTGACCCAAATGATGTAGGAGCAAACAATGGTGATGGTGTGGACTATAATAGAGTTTTTGCTGGTGGAGTTGGCGGTGGCTTATGGGTTAATGATGATATTGAGGATGAGGCGAGTTCATGGAAAATTATAACAGGAGTCGCAGCAAATCTTACTGTTAGTTCCTATGCAATAGATCCCAACAATAGCAACATTTTCTATATAGGGACCGGCGAGCAATATACCAGAGGTGCCGCAATTGGAACAGGCCTTTACAAATCAATCGACGGCGGCGTTACTTGGACTGAATCTGTAATCCCACCAGCGGGAGCAGGAGATTTCAACAATGGTGACAATATCTTTGAAAGTGGTATATTTTTCATAAATGATATCGCTATAAGAGACGTAAATGGCTCATCTGAACTGTATGTCGCTGTTGGAGCCTCACAATATCTTGATCCCAATTTTAATATTTCTGATCCCGTTAATAGCCTTGGTTATCAAAGCTCTGGATTATATAGGAGTGTTGACGATGGGTTCAATTGGTCTAGAATCGAGGATGAAGATTTTGAATACCAGTTAGGTGATTTAACGTTGTATTATACACCTAATGATTTTGAAATTTCTGCTAATAATAATTTGGTAATGGGAACCATAAATACCTTAGGGGTCAATCAAGGTGGTGGAAGAATTTTTTCAAGCACTGATGGTATTAGTTGGGATCTTGAACAAACGATAAATGGAGGTGATAGAATTGAAATTGCCGCTTCTACAACAGATGAAAATAAATTCTATGTTTTAGGACAGGTGAACGGTAGAGCCGATATTTTTCTAACTGATGATGGATTTAACACACTCACCCAAATTGCAGAGCCTGAAGATGTTGATTTAGGTATCCCAGATACTGATTTTACTAGAGGACAATCATTCTACGATCTAGTTATAGAAGTTGATCCAGAAAATGACAATCAAGTTTATGTGGGAGGAATCAATATGCACCGTAGCCGTAATTCTGGTTCTGCATGGACTCAGTTATCAAAATGGTCAAATAACCCAAACATGAACACCTTGGATGTTCCATTTGTTCATGCAGATATCCACGCGATAATGTTCAAACCAGGCAATTCAAATCAAGGACTCGTTGGATCAGACGGTGGTGTTTCTTATGTTGATTCATATAACAGAGCTGCGAGAACTTCCAACGGTATAGATACTCGCAACTTGGGTTATAACGTTACTCAGTTTTATTATGGTGATGTAAATCAAATTGATTTTCAAAATAGCGATAGTTTCGTTGGAGGTACTCAAGATAACGGGTCACCCATCATTGATAACTCGGTACCAAATGGCGGTCTGACAGAATCTTTTGATCCAACTGGCGGCGATGGTTCATATTCCGCAATAGATGATGAAGGTGAATATGCGATTCTTGGTTATACTGGAAGAACCCATATCTATTTAGAATATCCAATCACCAATGGTAGTAGTAGCTATTTCATTTCAAATGATAATGATGGTGATTTTATAAATGTTGCGGAGCTGGATAGCCGTTTTGATATTTTATATGCTAATTCTTTAACATCCTCAAATACAAATTCTATAACTGCTTGTAATCTAGAGCCTAATTCTGCTACGTGTAATGAAATTTCTGGAGGTGGTCTAACTGGTACTAGAGCTACCGCTATGAAGGCATTACCATTTGATTCAGACTTACCAACATTGTACGTTGGTACTCAAGATTCCAAACTATTAAGAATAAATAATGCAAATTCTAGCGTCGATCGCGTCATTACAGATATAAGCTCTACAGACTTCTTAGGCAGTGTATCAGATATAGAATTTGGAGCCTCTGAACAAGAAATTTTTGTGACGTTCCATAACTATGGAGTTAATAATGTTTGGTATTCAAATGACGGTGGGACAACTTGGAGTCAAAAAGATGGAAATTTACCTGACATTCCTGTAAAAGCTATTTTACAAAACCCATTGAACCCTTTAGAAGTTATTATAGGAACAGAACAAGGCGTTTTTTCAACAGCTGATTTTGATAGCGAAAACCCTACTTGGACAGTTTCAATGAATGGAATGACTAACGTTAAAGTATACGATCTCGACTTAAGAACCGCTGATAATACGGTGTTAGCAACTACACATGGCCGTGGAATGTTTACTGGTAAATTCACAGCAGAAACTGCAAGTATTAGTAGTGAAACCTTAACCCAAGCGATCAAAGTTTATCCAACTCAGGTAAAATCAGAAATTTTTATATCTAGCGATCAAAACTTTACTGATGCTCAATTGACTATTTATAATTTGAATGGTCAAGAAGTTTATCGATCCGTAGATGATATTTCTAATAATCGTCAACGCATTGATGTGTCTTCATTGAGCTCTGGATTATATTTCCTGAAAGCTAAAGGCAATGGTTTGGATCAAACGACGAAGTTCTTGAAAGAATAATTAACTATAGACTTTTAATAAGTCGCAACAAGGTCCCGCGATCGATCCCTGCTATTTGTTGCAGATCGCTTGTGGGACCTTGTTCTATAAAAGAATCTGGTAAACCTAATTTGTGGATGGTGCCTTTGTACGCTTTCGCGAAAGCGTAATCGCTAACAGCACTTCCCATTCCACCAACCACGGTGCCATCTTCAACAGTGATCACATGACCATGGTTCTCAAAAACTCGCTCTAGCTGATGTTTATCCAGCGGTTTTATAAACCTTAAATCTACATGAGTGATATCGATGTTTTCAGATTTGATCAAGTCTTCAACCATAACACCTATGGTTCCTACACTTATCACGGCAATTCTTTTACCTTGATTCAGAAGTCTGGACTGGCCTATCTCCATTTTGGTAAAAGGCTTCTTCCAATCAGTTATTGATCCACGACCTCGCGGATATCTTATTGCAATAGGTAAATTCAATCCCAACTGCGCCGTATACATCATGTTTCTCAATTCGATTGCATCCATTGGTGCAGCAATAATAATATCTGGAATGCAATTAAGAAATGCCAGATCAAAAGCGCCATGATGCGTCGCACCATCTTGCCCGACTAATCCAGCTCGGTCCAGACAAAAGATCACAGGTAACTTCTGTAAAGCCACGTCATGAATTACCTGATCATAGGCACGTTGTAAAAAAGTAGAATAAATATTACAAAACGGAATCAATCCACGAGTAGCCATTCCTGCTGCCAGTGTTACCGCATGCTGCTCTGCAATCCCAACGTCAAAGGCACGATCAGGAAAAGCATCCATCATGATTTTCATGGAACTACCTGTAGGCATGGCTGGAGTGATGCCTACTATTTTGTCATTTAGCTCAGCAAGTTCTACTATCGTTTCACCAAAAACATCTTGGAATTTAGGCGGTAACTTGCTATCATCCTTTTCAGGTATATCACCCGTAACTTTGTCGAATCTTCCAGGTGCGTGATAGCGCACCTGATCTAATTCTGCTTGTTTGAGTCCTTTACCCTTTGTGGTTCGTACATGAAGTAATCGAGGACCTTTTAGGTGCTTTTGTTTGTTCAGCTCTTCAATTAAAGCAGGCAAATCATGTCCATCGATAGGTCCCGAATAATTAAAATTGAGCGACTCAAAAATATTATCGCGACCAGTTTCCTTTCCGCTTTTTGTTTTGGTGAGATAGTCTTTGAGAGCACCTACCGCAGGATCAATTCCTATCGCATTGTCATTAAGAATCACCAACAAATCAGCACCACTCACACCAGCATGATTCAACGCTTCAAAGGCCATACCGCTGGCAATACTGGCATCGCCAACTACAGCAATGTGCTTTCTAGATTCCTTCTTCAGTTGTGTTGCCATAGCCATTCCCAAGGCGGCGCTTATGGCCGTGGAACTATGTCCAACGCCAAAGGTATCGTACTCGCTTTCTGATCGTTTAGGGAATCCAGAAATCCCACCCAATTCTCGATTGGTATGAAAAACATCACGCCTTCCTGTCAATATTTTATGCCCATAAGCCTGATGTCCTACATCCCAAACCAGTAAATCTTGAGGAGTATTAAAAACATAATGCAAAGCTATCGTCAACTCAACCACACCTAGACTAGCGCCCAGATGTCCTTCCTTTGAAGCAACTGCATCAATAATGAACTCTCTCAATTCCTGAGCGACGGTAAGGAGTTCGCTTTCGCGAAAGCGTCTTAAATCAACAGGAGAATCAATTTGGGAAAGTAGGTCTTGTGACATGTTTCAAAGGTAATTCTTATTGAAACTGAATGCGAACACGATTCTGGAATTTGAATTTCTTATTTCAGATTCCTGTTGAAGTTGTAATTCCGCTTACTTTTATGATATGTTAGAACCATTTGATGACGCCTATTTCATGAAGAAAGCCTTGCAAGAGGCAGAAACCGCACTAGATCGCGGCGAGATTCCTGTTGGCGCTGTGATTGTAATAGACAATAGAATTATCGCCAAAGGCCACAACCTCACAGAAACACTAACGGACGTCACCGCGCATGCAGAAATGCAGGCGATTACCGCTGGGTCAAGCTTTTTAGGCGGAAAGTACTTAAAGGATTGTACACTATACGTGACGCTTGAACCTTGCCAGATGTGCGCGGGAGCACTGTACTGGTCACAAATATCGAGAATCGTTTTTGGCGCTAGTGATGAACATCGCGGCTACAGAAAAATGGGAACTCTATTGCATCCCAAAACAAAAATCACACACGGAATTCTAGCCAAAGAATGCAGTGATTTACTGTATGCATTCTTTGCAGCAAAACGTAGATTGAATTGAGTTGGCTCTCTCAATTTATCAACTTCAAATTTTATTGGATCAATGCGATTTGGTTCGGTCTTGGTTTTGTTCTTTTCACAATTATTGGAACATTGAGCCATGAGGCAGGACATTATATAGTTGCTAAGCAATACTTTAATAGCCCAAGCTTTCATTACGGTTATGTAAAATACGGTGATTGGAAAGAGGTGGAGCCTGATTGGTATAATCAGCGGTTGGATGAGAATGACCAACTCAAACCAGAGTTTCAAGAAGAATTTGATCGATTGCTCGCAATGAACAAAGAGCAACACTTTTACACAACCTTAGGCGGTCCACTGCAGACAGTTTTTTTTGGTACGATAGGTTTTATATGGCTACTTTATAGAAAGAAAAACTCATTTGCACTCAAGGATTGGTTGTTGGTTTTTCTAGCATTTTTCTGGTCCAGAGAAGTTTACATGATCTGCTCTCAAATGTTCACATGGATTCAAACTGGTAAATTGTCTTCAAGAAGCGATGAAACTAATCTATCTTCTTTTTTTGAATGGCACCCTTTGAGTGTGTCCTTAATGCTGGGCTCTATAGGTTTTATAATAATTTGTTACATAATCTTTTTCATTATCCCCTTGAGGCATCGATTCACTTTCCTTATTTCGGGATTTGTAGGGAGTATTTTCGGTTTTTGGTTTTGGCTAGATTTCCTTGGGCCTCTAATTTTGCCTTAATTCCAGCGACTCTTGTCATCCCAATCGTCATCCTCTTCTTCTTCTTTTTGCTCCTTAGTTTTAGTATTGAAACTAAATTTAGACAAGTCTTTCCTGCGATAGCGCACAAAAATAAAAGCAGGCATCAATACAAAGAATATAAAGACCGTTGCAAAACCGACCAGTTTATGACCGAATACAACATCCTCGCCATCGCTAACTATGTACAAACCGATTCCTATCACCGTTAAGGCAATTAGAAGCAGCAGACCGATAAATTTAGTAGCGTTCAATTTGGTTCAGGATTCAATTAAACAGTCACTTTCAAGCTCAACTCCTTCAATTGCTCCTCATCAATCTTTGATGGTGCATCGATCATTACATCACGGCCGTTATTGTTCTTAGGGAATGCAATAAAGTCACGAATGGTTTCTTGACCACCTAGAATAGCAACTAATCGATCAAAACCAAAAGCAAGTCCAGCATGCGGTGGCGCTCCATATTCAAAGGCGTCCATCAAGAAACCAAATTGCGATCGAGCTTCTTCCTCGCTAAATCCTAAATGATCGAACATCAAGGATTGTAGCTCCTTGTCAAATATTCTTACAGAACCGCCTCCTATCTCGTTACCATTCATCACGAGGTCATAAGCGTTAGCACGCACATTTCCTGGATCTGTAGACAGCTTCTCAATATCTTCTGGTTTAGGCGACGTAAACGGATGGTGCATCGCGTGGTAACGTTTCGTGTCTTCATCCCATTCTAACAACGGGAAGTCGACCACCCATAATGGTGCAAATTCATCGGCTTTTCTTAGGCCTAATCGTTCTGCGAGCTCCATTCTTAAGGCGCTCAACTGCGCTCTGGTTTTATGAGCTGGACCGGATAATACACAGATCAAATCTCCAGGCTTTGCACCTGTAGATTCTGCCCATTTAGCTAGGTCGTCTTGATCATAGAATTTGTCGACGCTGGATTTGAAACTACCATCTTCGTTGTATTTTGCATATACCATTCCCATGGCTCCTACTTGAGGGCGCTTCACCCAATCGATCAATGCATCGATTTCCTTTCTCGTCATGCTGGCACCACCGGGAACTGCGATAGCGACCACTAATTCTGCTTCATTGAAGATTTTGAAGTCTCTCGCTTTCGCGAAAGCGGAAATATCTCCAAACTCCATCTCAAAACGAATGTCTGGTTTATCATTACCGTACTTCTCCATCGCTTGTTGATAGGTCATGCGAGGGAATTCTGCCAGATCCACATTCTTTACTTTCTTAAGCAAATGACGTGTCATTTCTTCAAAAATATTGAGCACATCTTCCTGCTCTACAAACGACATCTCGCAGTCAATTTGAGTAAATTCTGGTTGGCGATCTGCACGTAAATCCTCATCTCTGAAACACTTTACGATCTGGAAATATTTATCCAATCCACCTACCATAAGCAGTTGCTTAAAAGTTTGTGGTGACTGTGGCAAAGCATAAAATTGACCTTCATTCATACGCGACGGTACCACAAAATCACGTGCCCCTTCAGGCGTTGACTTGATCAATACTGGTGTTTCCACCTCAACAAAATCTTTGCTTGATAGAAAATTACGTACTTCCATCGCAACTTTTGATCTAAAGATCAAATTCTCACGCACTGGATTGCGACGTATATCAAGATATCGGTATTTCATGCGCAACTCTTCACCACCATCTGTTTTGTCTTCAATGGTAAATGGTGGTGTTTTGGATTCACTGAGAACCTTTAATTCTTTTACAAGAATCTCTACGTCACCGGTAGGCATCTTGTCATTTTTGGACTCGCGCTCAATCACGGTTCCTTTCACCTGTATCACAAATTCACGACCGAGGTTTTGTGCCTGTTCGAGAATCGTTTTATCAGTGCGCTCTTCATCAAAGATTAGCTGAGTAATCCCATATCGATCTCGCAAATCTACCCAAACCATAAAACCTTTATCACGGCTCTTTTGAACCCAGCCGGCAAGAGTTACTTCCTTATTGATATCGCTGGCGCGCAAGCTGCCACAATCGTGTGATCTATACATAATTAATTCTTGTAATAAGCTTGCAAAAATAAGCCGATTACAACCATTTAGCAGCAAAAAGAACGTGTTTATAGAGGATTAAACGCGCAACAAGGCATTTGAAGCACACTTACTAACTTGTTTATAATACTGTAATACAGTTGTTTACATTTTTAATGTAAAATTAATGTTACCAAATAATGTATTTAATGTGTTTTTATGTTTAAATTTGAGTCAAATAAAAGGCATAACTATGAAGACAATACTAATTTTAAGTGTAATGATGCTAGGCATGATTACATACGCACAAGAAGTTAAGCCAAAATTTGACCAGTTAAAAGACGGTACGATTGAGGCAACTTATTTCCATGAAAATGGAACCATTGCTCAAAAAGGTTTCTTTATGAATAAGAAGAGACATGGAGAGTGGACGAGCTTTGACAAAAAAGGTCAAAAAACGGCAATCGCAGAATTTGAGAATGGTCAGAAAATTGGAAAATGGTTTATCTGGAATGGCGATAAGCTAACTGAAGTTGATTACAGAAAGAACAAAATAGCATCCGTTAATACTTGGATCGATAATACGGCAGTGGCAAGCAACAAGCCATAAGTTAAACTTAAGCGTAAAATCTTAACCGTCTTCTTTTATCAAGAAGACGGTTTTTTTATGCATGGAATTGAGATAGTCGTAAAAATTTAGATCAAACTTTTGCAATCAATTCGTTATTGTGACGACTTAATCTTAACACAGATTTGTTTAATAAAATGTATACAAACATTAAACAGACTGTATCTTTACCTAAATAATTGATATTATGGCAACTGTGAAGAAAACTGCTGCAAAGAAAACAGCTAAGAAAAAGGAAATCAATCGTCAGGATGTGATTACCGCATATATGGAATACGTACTTGAGCATGAACGCACTCCTAAGAGTGTTTTCAAATTTGCTAAGGAAAACAATATGACCGAGCAAGAATTCTATGGCTTCTTTGGGAGTTTTGAAGGATTGCGCAAGGAAATCTGGAATACATTTTTCACTATGACGATGGATGTAGCCCACAAGAGTGAAGATTATCACAGCTTTTCCAACCGTGAAAAAATGCTCACGTTTTTCTACACGTTTTTTGAGTTATTGACTCTCAACCGCAGCTACGTCTTATTTGCGTTACAGGAAAATCAGCATATGATGAGTAAGATGGAGCAGCTCAAAGGCTTACGTAAACACGTAAAAAGTTTTGCAAAAGAACTTATTCAGGATCGTAACGAGAACAAGAGTAACATCCTGCTAGAGCGCTCTGAGACCGTATACAGTGAAGGTGCATGGGTTCAAATGTTATTCCTTTTGAAATTCTGGATGGACGACGATAGTGCTGGATTTGAGAAAACAGATATGGCGATCGAGAAATCTGTCAATACCATTTTTGATGTGTTTGATAACACACCATTGGATGCTGTTTTTGATTTTGGCAAATTCCTTTGGAAAGAGAAAATGGCATAGATTCAAGCAATTTCCAAGTACCAACATTTGCTCAATTAATCAGTGGCATTTGGGTTAGTTCGCTTTCGCGAAAGCGGAATTGTGATCAAACATATTACCACAATTCAGTAGTCTGAATTTATCATCAAACAATGAAAACACTAGATAAAATACCTACCAGCAAAATAGGTCGCACAACAGAGCTTGTGAAGACTGGAGTAAAAATAGGTGGGAATTATCTCAAATATTATTCTAAAAAGGCCGTAAATCCCGGTATGGATCGCAGCGAGCTTGATGAAGATAATGCAAGTGATATATATGATGGATTAAAGAGCCTTAAGGGAAGCGCTCTCAAGGTGGCGCAGATGTTATCCATGGATAAAAGTTTGCTGCCTGGAGCTTATGTAGAGAAATTTAGTTTAGCACAATTTAGTGTGCCGCCATTGTCTGCACCGTTAGTACGCAAAACTTTTAAAAGATATCAAGGTGCTTTTCCTGAAGAGATTTATGATACATTCTCTAAAGATTCCATAAATGCAGCGAGTATAGGCCAGGTACATAAAGCTTCAAAAGATGGTCAAGAATTAGCGGTTAAAATTCAATATCCCGGTGTAGCGGAATCCATTGGTAGTGATCTTGCCATGGTAAAACCTATTGCCATTAAGATGTTCAACTTGAAAGGCGAGGATTCAAAACGCTATTTTGCAGAAGTCGAAGATAAATTACTAGAAGAAACTGATTATAATCTTGAGGTAGAGCAGAGCATTGCTATCACTGAGGCTTGTTCTCATATTCCAAACCTACATTTCCCAAAATACTACCCTGAACTTTCCAGCAAGCGCATTATAACGATGGACTGGATGATAGGCCAGCACTTGAGTGAATTTGCCCTAACCGAATTTGCTCAAGAAACTGGCAATAAACTGGGACAGACATTATGGGACTTTTACATGTTCCAGATGCACGGATTGAAAGCCGTCCATGCAGATCCACATCCTGGTAACTTCTTGATCTCAGATTCTCATGAGTTGATTGCGATTGATTTTGGTTGTATTAAGCAAATTCCAGACGAGTTTTATCAGCCGTACTTTGAACTAGCGGTTCCTGCGAGTATTAATAATCCAGAGATCTTTGAGCAAAAGCTGTACCAGCTAGAAATCTTACGTGAGGACGATAGTCCTAAGGAAATCAAGTATTTCTCAGCTTTATTTCACGATATGCTTAGTCTTTTTACCAAACCATTCCAAGAAAAAACATTTGACTTCGCAGATGAGTCATTTTGGGATCAGATTAGTTCTTTGAGTGAGAAATACAGTAATGATAAAGAGCTCCGTAAAATGAATGGTAATCGTGGTAGTAAACACTTCTTGTATATCAACCGTACATTTTTTGGTTTATATAATTTGCTGCACGATTTAAAAGCAACCGTGAATACTAAAGATTACTTCAAATATTTAGAGGAGAAAGGATTTAAGAATCATCCTGCTTTGTAATTATATATTTTACTAAATAAAAAACGCCGCATTACGCGGCGTTTTTTATTAAAGACTGTTGAAAATGATTCAGCAGGATATAATTTATTCCTATCCTTAGGTACGGAATTAATTCCGCACCTAAGGATTAAAATGATTCCTTTAATTCTTAAAAACTTTACCATCCTTCATTACAAAATTTACAGTATTCAAAACGTCCACATTCTTCTCAGGATTATCTGAAACAGCGATAATATCTGCAAAGAAGCCTTTTTTGACTTGGCCTATCTGGTCTTCCATTTGAAGAATTTTTGCAGGAGTGATGGTAGCGCTTTGAATCGCTTCCATAGCTGGCATTCCTGCCTCTACCATGTAACCGAATTCCATAGCATTTTTACCGTGTTTGAAAACGCCAGCATCTGTTCCAAAAACAATAGGCACTCCTCGTTTATACGCTCTGCCAAATGTTCCTTGAATCTGTGGGCCTACCGCTCTTGCTTTAGGGACTACTATTTCTGGATAGAAACCTTCTTCTTCGGCTTTCATGGCTACTTCTTTTCCTGCGGTTATTGTAGGGACTAGATAGCAATTCATCTTTTTCATGAGATCCATGGTCTCTTCACTCATGTAAGTACCGTGTTCGATGGTCTTAACGCCACCTTCTACAGCACGTCGCATTCCTTCATCACCATGTGCGTGTGCCGCCACGTGAAATCCGTAATCTGCAGCGGTGCTGGTGATAGCTTTTATTTCTTCTACCGTGAACTGTGGATTGCTACCATTCTTTGCGACACTTAAAACACCACCAGTAGCAGTGATCTTGATACAATCGGCTCCGTTTTTATACCTGTGTCGCACTGCTGCTATGGATTGATCTACTCCATTTGCAACTCCTTCGCGTGGACCAGGATCTCCCATAAAAGCAGCGTTCCCACCATTGGTAGGATCTGCATGACCACCGGTGGTAGCGATTGATTTACCAGCCGTAAAAATTCTAGGGCCAACCAGTTTTCCTTTATTGATAGCATCGCGCAAACTGATGTTGATACCACTACCTCCTAAATCACGAACGGTCGTAAATCCTTTCATCAATGTAGTTTCGGCAAAAGCCACTGAATTGTACGCCACGTCTGCAGGATCATCTACAAATTTTGAAATATATGCCTGCGGATTATATTCCGTTTCCATGTGAACGTGCATGTCTGTCAAACCTGGCAATACCCATTGATCCTTCAGATCAAAATATTTGACATCTTGCGGAATAGCCGTATAGCTTTGAGAAACATCAGTAATTTCAGTTCCATTAACCTTGATGGTCATTTCATCCATCCATTGTCCTGATTCCGTATCAAGCAAATGTCCTGCATGAATGAATGTGATGGTTTGTTGAGCCACCGCAGTAAAGGCGAATGCTACCGTGAATAATAATATATATAGATTTCTCATGTTAAGGATTTAAAGGTTAGATATTGGGCTGATTGTGAGTTACGCTTTCGCGAAAGCGATACAAACCATCTACCCATTTACAAAGTCAATGATGGTTTTAGTAATAAATCCAATCTGCTCATCGTCCAGCTCTGTATGCATAGGCAGCGAGATGCATTCTTGGACAAGTTTATTAGTCACGGGAAAATCGGCCTCATTATAGCGTTCGTCTTGATAAGCCTTTTGTTTGTGTAAAGGAATAGGATAATACACACCACATGGAATTCCGTTTTCATTCAGGTGTTTTACAAGTGCATCGCGATCTGCATCCTTAATAACTAAAGTGTATTGATGGAATACGTGACAATCACAGTTGTCACAAATGAGCGGTGTGATAATCTTAGATTCCTGCGAGAAAGCATTGGTATATTTTCTGGCAGCATCTCTCCTAGCATTATTGTAATCATTGAGGTTGCGCAATTTAATTCTCAAAACTGCCGCCTGCATGGAATCCAATCTAGAGTTGACACCTACCACATCATGATGATAACGCTCGTACATTCCATGATTCACGATACCGCGTATGGTATGTGCAAGATCATCATCATTGGTAAAAATCGCGCCGCCATCGCCGTAACAACCAAGATTTTTTGAAGGGAAAAACGATGTTGTTCCCGCGTGACCTATGGTTCCCGTTTTGGATTTGGAACCGTTGGAATGCATGAAGTTGGCACCTATACCTTGAGCGTTGTCTTCAATAACAAATAGATCATGCTCTTCAGCGAGCTTCATGATCTCATCCATGTTAGCTGCAAGGCCGAACAAATGGACAGGAACAATCGCTTTTGTATTAGGCGTGATCGCGCGCTTCACCGCTTCAATGTCAATATTGAAATCAAACGGATTCACATCTACAAGGACTGGCGTGAGTTGTAATAGAGCAATCACTTCTACTGTTGCGGCAAACGTAAAGTCTGCAGTGATGACCTCGTCGCCTGGCTTCAGGCCTAATCCCATCATCGCTATTTGTAAAGCATCGGTACCGTTAGCACATGGGATCACGTGTTTCACGTTCAAATAGTCCTCAAGTTCCTTTTGAAAAGCATGAACCTCAGGACCATTAATAAATGCGGTTGTCTCTATGACTTCCATCACATTTTTATCAACCTCTGGTTTGATCTTTTCGTATTGACCCTTCAGGTCTACCATTTGAATCTTACGCATGCGTTTTTGTAGTTTAACAGCTGTAAACAGCGACATTATTGTAAAAATACGATATAAGTAGCGCATCGCCCAACGCCTATTTTATGCTATTTTTACGACCTATGCCTATTTTAAAAAGTTTGTATGATACGGGTTCCGCTTTCGCGAAAGCGGCACTTCCCATAGCCGGTTTCTTCAACAAGAAAATGCAGTTGGGATCACAAGGTCGGGAACGATCGTGGCATATTCTTGATACCAAAGTAAAGAGCACAATACCAAAAATATGGGTGCATGTTGCATCTTTAGGCGAGTACGAGCAAATAGTACCGGTTCTTGAAAAACTCAACCGAAAAAAATATCAGGTTGTACTTACATTCTTCTCACCTTCTGGCTATGAGAATAAAAAGAACACCAACCTAGCTGATGTCGTGTGCTACTTACCCATCGATGCCGTTTCAAATGTATCCAAGTTCATGGGTCTGGTCGAGCCATCTCTAGCCATTATGGTCAAATACGAATTCTGGCCTAACTACTTGAATTCACTCAAAGCAAATAAGGTCCCAACCATTTTAGTGAGTGGAATTTTCAGGGAAAAAATGAGTTTCCATAAATGGTATGGATCCTGGATGACAAACTCTCTAAAAGCGTTTGATCATTTTTTCCTGCAGAACGAATCTTCCTTGCGTGAGCTAAAAAAGCTAGGGTTTGAGAACGCTAGCGTTAGTGGTGATACCAGATTTGATAGGGCTAGCCAGCTCATAGAACGTGATAATAGAATTCCTGCACTAGAGAAATTCATCGCAGGCAAACCATGCCTCGTTATAGGTAGCAGCTGGCCTAAGGATATTGAAGTCATGAAAAAATGGCTCATAGAAAATGAAAAGTCCAAAGCAATTAAGGTGATTATCGCTCCGCATGAAGTGAATACAGAAAAAATCACTGAGCTGGAAGATTCATTGCCATTTGAAACCATACGATGGACAGAGACCAAAACTCACGAGAAATTATTATCGGCAGACAGTAGTATTCTCATCATCGACTCGATCGGTTTACTGACTAAAATCTACAGCTATGCGAGTGTTGCATATGTGGGCGGCGCCATGGGCAACTCTGGATTGCACAATATCCTGGAAGCCGCAACTTATGGAGTTCCTGTAGTGATAGGCAAGAATTATGAAAAATATCCAGAAGCCGGCAAACTTGAGGACCTCGGTGGATTATTCTCCATCTCAAATCCTCAGGATTTTACAGACACGGTAAACAAGCTATTTCAAGATGACTTTTTGCGGGAAAAAACAGGCATGGTTTGTGGGCATTGGGTCAATAGCAACACAGGCGCTACAGATCAGGTGCTGGAATATTTAAAAACCATTGATGAAGAACTTATTACTTCTTAGTCTATTACTGACTTTCAGCTTATCAAATGCCCAGAAGATCACTCTTCTCGATTCTATATCAAAAGAACCAGTTTCATTTGCAACGATCAGCTTCGGTAATGGGAAAGGAACATTTGCAGATGGAGACGGAATATTTACGCTTTCGCGAAAGCGATATCCCGACGTTGATTCCCTTACTGTATCATCTATAGGTTATGAGGACTTGCTTGTTGCAACGGCAGATGTGACCGATAAGCTATTCATGAATCCATCAAAAGCACAAATGGATGCCATTATTGTGCTAGCCAGACTAGAAGGGAAATTCAAGGAAGAAGAAATAGATGCAGAGGTTCACGACAATTATTTTGACTGTTGGTTGCCTACTGTGGAGTCAGAAATTGCCATAAAATTTGAACGACAAGATAATCGTCAGACTTCTCTAAAAACAATTTTGATTCCCGTTGTTTTGGAAGAAAGTCAGGCCAGCAAAAAAGGCAAACTACAGGCTTTTTCAACCATGTTCAGAGTACAATTCTACAATGTTAATGCAGATGGATCGCCCACAAAACAATCCAATTATCCTTCTCAAACTTTTGTAATGACTCAAAAAACCGATGAGATTCACGAACTGGATGTTGAAGAATTAGGTGTGCAAATCCCAGAAAACGGGATTTTTGTAGCCATTCAGGTACTAGGCTACACCTATCCAGATGGAAGATTGATCGATGCAAAAAAATATCGTGAGATCGATACCCGTCGCGGCGTGGTTAAGGTTTCTACCACCTACAGACCGTTATTACCATTTACAGACGAGATCGATGGAAAGAAAACCTGGGTGCGCCGTATATTCTTTAATAACAAATCATGGCAATTATTTGACCTGACTTACAACCCCAATAGTAAGTTGGTGCGATCAGGTCACGATAACTACGGCATGGGTGCTATTCTCAAAGTATATGAGCCGCGAGACTAGACCGTAACGGCCTTATTTAGGTAGTTTCTAAAAGGCAGCATTTCTTTATAAACTTCCACACATTTTTCTTTGAAATCATCCTGCATAACTTCCTTTTGAGTAACGTCATGTTTTACTGCAAAGCTTTTGCGGCGTAATAGATCGATATGTTCATGATCCTGAGAGTAACCCTTAGGTGAAGTTTTTAGCTTGTTCTCATCCTTGATCATCTTGGTAAAGGTGTCTTTGAAGGATTTTTTATTCAGGATTTTCTTGAATTCTGCACCATTGTAATCTATCGCGTCACGTATAGAGTCTAATGTTTCTTTTTTTGGATTCCAGAATCCGCCGGCGAGAAAGCAACCATTAACTCCTAAATGAATATAGAAATCACCTTGTTTCCCATTTTCTGAGAGATCGAGTCCAGCTCCAAAATGATCTTTATAAATGGGCTTGTTGGGATGGTAAAGCAAGTTGTTGTTGATCCTATTGATGGCTCTTTTACCTTCGGTTGAATGATAGTTTTTGTCAATTTTTCCAAGCTCTGCATCTAACTCGTTGAGCCATGATTTATACCAGTCGCGTACTTGCTCATACTCGTCCCGGTTGGCATCCATCCATTCCTTATTGTTATTTTTTTGTAGCTCTCTTAAGAAAGAAAACATTTTATGGAAACTCATGTAGTTTTTCTTATAAAGGTAAAAATGAGGTGTTTATTATGTTAATAAGTTGTGAGAAGATTAGTAAATTAAATGGATAAAAAAAATACTTTTGCCGCTTTAATCATTAATTCATCAACCAATGAAAAAAATCGTATTTAGCTTAGCAGCCCTTTTTATAAGCGCCACTGCATTGACTTCATGCCGCGAGACTGAAACTAAAACTGAAACCATCGTTAAAGAGGTAGAAGTAACCGCAGATGAAACTACAGAAGAAGCTGGTGGAATTCTTGAAAGAGCTGGACAAAAAGTAGATCAAGAAGCCAACAAAGAAATCGATAAGGCTATTGACAACATAGGCGACGACAATTAATTAAATACTACCGGCAATAGCCTCAGTATATTCATATTTACATCATCATTTAACCTTAAAAACAAACACAATGAAAAAATTAAATTTATTATTTATCGCACTTTTTGCAGTTGCTTTATTCACAACTTCATGTAGAGAAGAAACTACAGTTGAAGAAACTAACATTGAAGAGTCAATGGAAGAAGTAGGCGATGACATCGAGGATGCTGCAAATGACGTAGAAAATTCTATGGAAGAAGGCGCTCAAGAAGTTGAGGATGAAATCGAAGGAAACGACGATGCTTCTTAATTAGAGATCATTCATATTATTTACTGAAAGGCTGTTCTTATCGAACGGCCTTTTTTGATTTCACTGAAAATAGTAGGAAACTATTTCAATATTTTTATATTTACCCCTTCAACCAAAAACATTTTAACAATGAAAAAATTAAACTTATTATTCATCGCCTTATTCGCAGTAGCTCTATGTACTACTTCATGTAGAGAAGAAGCTGATAGCGCTGAAGAAAAAATGGAACAAATGTCTGACGACATGGAAGAAGCTGCAGACGATGTAGAAGATGCCATGGAAGAGCGTGCAGATGAGCTAGACGAAAAAGCAGAAGAAGTTGAAGACGCGATGGATGATCGTGCTGACGACATGGAAGATGCTGCTGACGATATGTAGGAACGTATCGTTTTTACTATTCTTATTATAGAAAGCTGCCCTTTTTGGGCAGCTTTTTTTGCTTAAGGTTATCATTTAGTATCATTTCAATAAATTATATTTAGATTTTTAACTAGAACCTTTTACTATGAAAAAATTAAATTTAGTCTTCATTGCCTTATTCGCAGTGGCTTTGTGTACTACCTCATGCAGAGATGAAGCAAATAGCACCGAAGAAAAAATGGAAGAAATGTCAGACGATGTGGATGATGACATGAGCGATGACGACGCTCTAGGTGATGATGATGCTACAGATCCTGTAGAAAACACAGTACAGGAAGGCGTTAATGAAGTACAGGAAAATACAGGAATGGGTGGCGAGGACGACGCATAAATTATAAAATTATGAAAAGAATATTTACAATATGTGCGGTTTGCGCATTACTGGCTCCAGCTTTGAATAGCTGTCGCGAAGAAAAAGAAATCGAGGTTGAAACATTAGCACCAGATGCTGATGACAGCGGCGACGATGGATATGATACCAATCCTACACCTACTGATCCAGATTGATAATTCTGGAATAAAATAAAAAAGGAACCTGATCAGGTTCCTTTTTTTATGCTTGCGATCTCATCACGCAGGCTGTCTAATCCTTGTTTGAGAGAAATCATGGCTTCTTGACCTTCATGAACATCAAGGTCAAAACTAAGTTTTGAATTGACTTCCCATAACTCAGATATCTCTGCAACTTGCTGTTCTATAATGGGATATTCGTTATTTAAGGAAATAAGCATCACTCGTTCCTGAGAATCTTTGCGCAGTTTTTTGACTACTACCGCTTCATTAGTTACTATAACGTGAATTTTTCCATCATTAGCCTGACGTATACTTTCTACGGCGCGACCCATGACCCATTCACTAGGTTGTAACACCGGCAACATACTATCACCTTTTACCTGAAATGCACGGTAACTTCCTTCCTTATATTGTGGTAGCGGTATACTAAACGCTGGCAACTCGTTGAACCAATCGGTATCCTGTAGATTGTTCGCATAACCAGCACTTGCCTTGATAGGGACCATAATCATGTTCTCGCGCTCACTCACATCCATGGTGATGATTTTGGGAGCCGTACTCTGGCTGGTCTCGAGATACTTATTGTAACTATTCCCATACAACCACAATGGATTGATATTGAACTGGCGCAGCAATTCAGTCACGATTTTACCGGTAATTTTCTTTTTACCGCGTTCAATATCTGCGGTAGTAGCGCCTGCATCCAGCAATTGCGCAAATTCACTTTGCGTTTTACCTAGATCCTCGCGAACCTTTTTGAAGCGTTGCGCCTCTGTAGAAATCTCTTGTCCCATAGTTCAAATATACTCCTTTTAGGAATTATTCCAATTTTAACACTGGAATATTTCCACATATTAGGAATTATTCCATACTTTTGAAGTGTAATCAGAAATACTTCTAGGAATATTTCCAAAATCAAAAGTTATGTGTGGAAGAGCATCAGTTATAACACCAGCAGCATTGTTGGAGAAGCGTTTTAATGCCGCTTTCGCGAAAGCGGAACAACTCAAAGAAAATGTGAACACGAGTGCCGGCAACAAAATACCGGTAATCACCAGTGCAAGACCTAACCACATACAAATGTTTACGTTGGGATTCACACCACACTGGGCGCACAAGCAAACCTACATGATCAATGCGCGAGCAGAAGGCAGTCTCAATCCAGAAAACAACTCCAATTATAAAGGCGCTGCTGGAATATTCCATAAACCTATGTTTAGACACGCCATCAAATCGCAACGATGTCTTGTCCTTGTAGATGGTTTTATAGAAGGTCCAAAACTGGAAAAGCTAAACAAGCCATACTTGGTTTACCCTAACAGAGATCGTGGGCCATTTGCACTTGCCGGAATCTATGACGTATGGGAACATCCATTGACAGGCGAACAGCATCATACTGTTGCTATTACAACAACAGCAGCAAATAGACTGACTCAAGCCATAGGACATCACCGTGCACCAGTAGTATTGAGCAGAAAGCAAGAAGAACAATGGCTGGACAAAGATCTTTCCATTGCACAACTGACTTCTATCATGCGTCCATTTGATGACAAAGGATTCAATGCTTATCCTATCTCGCAAAAAATTAAAAATCCAGAACATAATGGGTTGGATCTATTGAAGCCTGTAGGTGATAAGATTTTTAAGGATTATGATAGATGTCTATATGATCGATTAAAGTTTGTAGAAGAAAAGCCATATACCATACGTGAGGAACGATTAGTAGCTGGAGACCAATTTGTACTTTTTTAAATAAGAAGCCATGAATATTGAGAACATAAAAGCAGATCTAGCCATGCGGGTCCAGAACTTAATGGCTACCAGAAGCAAAGTAAATTCTGGAATGACTAAAACGTGGAAGGATAAGGTTGCAGATACTGATCATCTAGTACAAAAAGTATATGAGACACTGTACGAGATCCTACAAACCAATGGTATTGAGTTTTCCAGTCATAGGGAATTTGACGGATTGATTAGTCTTCTAGAACCCAGCGTCAATGATATCATTATTAAAAATATAGAGGACTAGACCAATCTCCTTATTAATAATACCGGCCAACCTCACAGTACAACCTGTGAGGTTTTTTGACCACTAATTTTAAGAAAACCGCCTTACCATTAATCGCATGGCTCACAAACAAATTATGCATATTGACTTGGATACGTTCTATGTTTCGGTGGAGCGTAAGATGGATAATAGGCTCAAAAACAAACCACTTCTTGTAGGTGGTACTAGCGATCGTGGCGTCGTTGCTGCTTGCAGTTATGAGACGCGCGGTTTTGGGGTTCATAGTGGTATGTCCATGAAACTAGCGCGACAATTATGCCCAGAAGCGATTGTAATAAGAGGTAACGCTGGTACCTATTCAAAACACTCTGATGAAGTCACTGAAATTGTCAAAGAACAAACTCCGCTATTTGAAAAGTCCAGCATTGACGAGTTCTATGCAGACCTTACGGGAATAGATAGGTTCCATGGCTGCTATAAGTTGGCTAGCGAGGTGCGCAGCAAGATCATTAAAGAAACTGGTTTGCCTATTTCCTTTGGATTATCCATTAATAAAGTAGTCTCAAAAATTGCTACGGGCGAGGCAAAACCCAACAACCAACTCATGATAGAAGATGGACATGAAAAAGAATTCATGGCACCATTATCCATCAAAAAGATTCCGCAAGTTGGAGATAAAACCTATCAAACGTTGAGGCACCTGGGCGTGAGAAAGATTCATACCATTCAGGAAATGTCAGAAGAAATGCTCATTAATGTATTGGGTAAAAACGGCAGTCTTATATGGCGACGCGCCCAAGGTGTGGATAACAGACCTGTCATTGCTTTCAATGAACGCAAATCTATCAGCACAGAACGCACCTTTGATAGTGATACCATAGATGTCAAAAAACTAAAGTCCATTCTCATCGCTATGACTGAAAACCTAGCGTATCAATTGAGACGTGGCGATAAGCTTACGGCTTGTGTCAATGTAAAAATCAAGTATTCTGACTTCAACACCTATTCAAAACAGATGCGTATTCCGTTTTGTAGTGCAGACCATATTTTGATTCCTAAAATCTTGGACTTGTTTGATAAGCTCTATAACCGCAGGGTTTTGGTGCGTCTTATAGGCATACGCTTCTCGCATCTGGTAAGCGGTCATTATCAAATAAACTTATTTGAAGATGATGAAAGTGCGTTGAACCTATATAGTGCCCTAGATAAAATCAGGGAAAAATATGGAGATCGCATGGTGGTGAAAGCCGCTGGAATGGAGGCTAGAACCATAGGTAGGATGGTCAATCCATTTAATGGTTTGCCACCAGTGGTTCTTGCGCACAGGAAGCAGTGAGTTGATAGTTAGTAGTTAGTAGTTAGTAGTTAGTAGTTAGTAGTTAGTAGTTAGTAGTTAGTAGTTAGTAGTTAGTAGTTAGTAGAAAATGTCAGTTCTAGCACGGTCGAGAACTCTTTTTATTGAAAAGATTCTACAAGAAATCAACAGTTTGGTGTTCAGCGTCTGGAGCTTGAAATTTTGGGATTTTGGGATTTTGGGATTTTGGGATTTTGAGATTTGGGATTTGGGATTTTTCAATTCTAGACTCTTGATTCTAACATCTCTTTTGTTTTTGTTTTTGTTTTTGTTTTTGTTTTTGTTTTTGTTTTTAAATGTATTTGAACAACCACACATATTACTCTATGCGATACGGCACTTTTAATGAACAAGTGCTCATCGATATTGCTGTGGAAAATGGTCTAGACACCATCGTATTGACAGATATCAACAACACGAGCGCGTGCCTCAACTTTGTGCGCCTGCTTGAAGGAAAGTCGCAAAAGCCGGTGATAGGAATCGACTTTCGCAATGATCATCAACCTTTATATGTAGGCATTGCAAAAAACAATGCGGGTTTTCAAGAACTGAATGATTTTCTATCGCAACACGTTCATAACAAAACACCTTTACCTGAATTAGCTCCAGCATTCCAAAACTGTTTTGTCGTTTACCCATTGGAGCAGGTTGTGGAGCAGAGAAAAACTCGCTTTCGCGAAAGCGAATTCATAGGAATCTCCATCACGAGCCTACGTAAACTGCCGTTTACAGATTACCTTAATTACAAGGATAAACTAGTGATCCTACAACAGGTGACGTTCAGAAATAAAAAGGATTTTAATGCTCATAGATTGCTGCGCAGCATTGACCTCAATATTCTCCTGAGCCAGCTGCCCGTGGATCAACAGGGAAATGAAACTGACAGAATGATTCCAATTACTGAACTGGAGTCCATTTTTAGCGAGTATCCATTCATCATTGAAAACACTAAGAGATTACTGGAACAGTGCAGCATTAGCTTTGATTATGACAAATCTCAGCTTAATGCCAACCAGAAAACCTACCATCGCAATGGTACAAATGAAGAAAATTCTGCAGCAGACTTTGAACTCCTAAAGCAGCTCGCTCAAGAGGCCATTCCCTTTCGTTATGAGGAATCCACGACAGACATAACAGAACGAATCCATAAAGAGATCACAACCGTGGCGAGAAAAGGTTTTGTCGCGTATTTCCTGATCAACTGGCATATTTGTAAATATGCTCGCGAGCAAGGTTATTTCTACGTAGGTCGCGGTAGTGGTGCCAATAGTATTCTTGCTTACTTGCTTCAAATAACTGAAGTGGATCCCATTGAACTGGATCTATATTTTGAACGTTTTATCAATGATTACCGCACTAGTCCGCCAGATTTTGACCTTGATTTCTCTTGGGATGATCGCGAGGACGTAACCCGATTCATCTTTGCGGAATTTGGCGAGCGAGCCAATGTCGCCCTGCAAGGAACCTATGTGACTTTTCAATATCGTGCAGTCTTGCGAGAATTGGGTAAGGTATTCGGTTTACCACGAGCAGATATTGATATGCTTACTTCTGGTCAGTGGAATTTCAATTTGCTGGACCAGATGCATCAGCTCGTGATCAAGTATTCCAAATACTTGATGAATATGCCCAACTATACCAGCATTCACGCTGGCGGTATTTTGATCACAGAACGTCCCATTCACTACTATAGCGCCACTAACCTACCGCCCAAAGGTTATCCTACCGTACAGTTTGACATGCATATTGCAGAAGATGCCGGCATCCACAAATTTGATATTCTCGCACAGCGCGGTCTGGGAAAAATTAGGGATGCCATTCAGATCGTTAAGCAGAATCAGCCCGATGCTGTACTTGCAGATGTTCGTCGTGACGTGAAAAAATTCATGAAGGACGAGAGCATCAATGCCATGATCTCACGCGCAAAATGTATAGGTTGTTTCTACATAGAGTCGCCGGCGATGCGCATGTTGTTGAGCAAACTGGCCACCAATGATTACATAGGTCTGGTCGCGGCGAGTTCAGTGATTCGTCCTGGTGTGGCGCAAAGCGGTATGATGCGCGAGTTTATCCTGCGCACGCGATACCCAGAAAAACGTGCCGAGGCACATCCCATCATGCAAAGCATTATGCCAGAAACCTACGGGATCATGGTATATCAGGAAGATGTCATAAAGGTGGCAAACCATTATGCAAAACTCGATCTGGGCGAGGCAGATGTCCTGCGTCGCGGCATGAGCGGTAAGTATAGATCACGTGAGGAGTTCCAAAAAGTGGAAGAAAAATTCTATAGTAACTGTCTCAAAGAAGGTCATGATCCTGCGGAATCTCAGGAAATTTGGAACCAGATCAAGAGTTTTGCGGGTTACGCTTTCGCGAAAGGTCACTCTGCATCATACGCCGTGGAAAGTTACCAGAGTCTGTACTTGAAAAGATATTTCCCGCTGGAATACATGACGGCAACCCTCAATAATGGTGGTGGTTTCTACAAGCCAGAACTTTATGTGCATGAAGCCAAAATGTGCGGTGCAACCATTGAAGCACCATGTATCAACAATAGTGATGTAGCAAATGTTATTAAAGGCACGTCCATTTATTTAGGGTACAGCTATATCAATGAATTTGAAAAAAAAGCGATGACCTCTATCGTTGAAGCACGATGGCGTGATGGTGATTTTCTATCACTGGACGATTTTATCAATAGAGTGGTGATAAGCATTGACCAAATCAGTTTATTGATACGTATCAATGCGTTTCGATTTACGGGAACCGATAGGTATGAACTATTGTGGCAAGCCCATTTCAAGATGGATAAGACTCCTAAAAAAGCGCTGCAAAAACAATTATTCGTTCCCAAATTTAGGCAGGCACATATACCTAAACTAACTACCACGCAATATGAGTTAGCCTTTGAACAAATTGAGCTTTTGGGCTTTCCATTGTGTTCGCATTTTGACTTGCTGGTTGAAGAGCCACGCAACAATAATACTTGCAAAGATTTGGCGAGATACCTCAACAGGAAAATTTTGATTTATGGATATGTGGTGAATATCAAAACCACACATACAGCAAAGGGCAAGCGCATGCAGTTCGGGACGTTTTTAGATGGTGACGGTCATTTTTTTGATACCGTGATGTTTCCACCTGTGGCTGCAAAAATCAGCTTTCGCGGCAGCGGTATTTATGCCGTTTATGGTAAGGTGGTGGAAGAATTTGATTTCTGCTCCATTGAGGTTGAGGATATGAGAAAAGCAGATTACATACAAGACCCGCGATATGCAGAGGATAATCCGCAGACGATACAGCGACTGGATAAACAAGCGAGCCTGCGCGATCGCCGTATGGGAAATGGCAATGGTTACAGACGACCTGAACTACCCCATGAAAAAGTAAATGTTCACCAACCTGGCGCTGGGCGCAAACCTGGAAAGGTTAGGGAATGAAACTAAGCGATGGTGCCATTCGAGCATTGAGATGACTACTAACAGATGCCGCTATGCATCGGCATGACACGATTAAGATTTGAACGAAGTAAAAATACCTGTGTGAACAGGCGGTTTATATGAACTACGAAAGAATAAAAGAAAAACTGGAAATACTGGCAGATGCTGCGAAGTATGACGTGAGCTGCAGCAGTAGCGGTAGCAAACGACAGAACAAAAACAAAGGCTTGGGAGATTCCAGCGGTATGGGAATTTGTCATAGCTATACTGAAGATGGTCGTTGTGTTTCATTACTCAAGATTCTACTTACCAATGTGTGCATTTTTGATTGCGCCTATTGCGTGACGCGCAAATCCAATGATATTAAACGAGCTGCTTTTAGCGTACAGGAAGTAGTAGATTTAACGATCAACTTTTACCGTCGCAATTATATTGAAGGTCTGTTCTTGAGTTCGGGAATTTTCAAAAGTCCAGACGCTACCATGGAGCGATTGATACGAGTTGCCAAAAAACTACGCCTGGAAGAAAACTTCAACGGTTACATCCATCTTAAATCCATTCCCGGCGCAAGCGATGAGCTCATGCAGGAAGCTGGTCTATATGCAGATCGGTTATCCGTCAACATTGAGATTCCAACCAAAGCTGGATTGAAGCTACTTGCTCCCGACAAGGATCACAAAGACTTTATCCAACCTATGAAAGCCGTTCAGAAATCGATACAGATCTATCAATCTGAAAAAAAACTCATTAGAAACACACCGGTTTATGCACCAGCTGGCCAAAGCACCCAGATGATCGTGGGTGCAACGGGCGAGAGCGATCGTGATGTGATGTACAGTGCCAACTATTTCTACAGCAAGTTCCAGATGAAGCGTGTTTATTATTCGGGTTATGTTCCTGTGGCAAACGACTCGCGATTGCCAGCGATAGGAACACAAGTTCCCATGATGCGCGAGAACCGACTCTATCAAACCGACTGGCTCTTGCGTTTCTATGGGTTTGATGTGCGTGAAATTCTCAACGACCAGCATCAGAACCTGGATATGGATATCGACCCAAAACTCTCTTGGGCGCTGCGCAATCTAGATCAGTTCCCTATAGACATCAATAAGGCCGAAAAGCGTATGCTGGCTCGAATACCTGGTGTTGGAATGAAATCCGTAGGCAAAATATTAAGTGCGCGCCGCTACAGGAAATTGAACTGGGAACATTTAAAAGCCATAGGAATCTCCATGAACCGTAGTAAGTACTTCATCACTTGTAACTCGAGGGAATTTGAGAGAAGAGACCTTACTGGCATTCAGATCAAAAACCAAATCCTACTATCTGGCAGCAGCAAATACAGCAAGAATTTCACCAACCAACTAAGCCTATTTTCATGAACAATGTCTTGACATATGATGGCTCCTTCAATGGGTTTTTGACGACGGTCTTTACCATTTATGCGCACAAGATCAAAAACCCCATCATACAGCCAGAATCGCAGGCGCAGAATCAGTTGTTTGGCGAGGCGCATACCATAGTAACTGATCACGATAAAGCCGAGCGTGTCCTGAAAAAGATTCAAGAACTTACCAATAAGAACGATTTCTATGACCTGTATCGCGCTTTCTTAAGTGAGATCATCGGGATCGAGAATACGCTTTTTGAATATTGCAGGACATCCTTTGAGAACAATAAATCACCATCTGGAGATTATGGGAACTCCACCGTTTTGAAAATTTCGCAAGCGGCAAAAATGGTAGGTCGAGAAAAGCACCGTATGGAAGCTTTCATAAGATTTCACCTTATCGATGGTGATGTTTACTATGCTAATTGTGAACCAGATTTCAATGTGCTGCCGCTTATCAGCAATCATTTCAAGAACCGTTATGCAGACCAGAAATGGATTATTTATGACTTAAAAAGAGATTTTGGGATATCCTATGACTTGGAAAAAGTAGAGGAAATCACCATCCAATTTGATGATCCCATTGCAAAAAAGGGCGTGACTAATAAGTTAGCTGGAAATGAATCCCACTTTCGCGAAAGCGAGAACAACTACCGTGATCTATGGAATCAATATTTTAAGAGTGTCAACATTGAGTCGCGCAAGAATATGAAATTGCACTTACAACACGTCCCAAAACGCTACTGGAAATATTTAAGTGAGAAGATCGATTGAAAAAGGTGCCAAAAGAAAAACTGCCAGTCAAAAATCATGTCTTCAGTCGGGTCCCTACACCTTCTTGATTAATGATTACTAATGGCAGCCTTATCTATTTTCAATCGTAAATGTAAGAGTATGCTAAAATGATTATAGGAAAATTGACCCAATTTGTGAAGTATGGTATATTTCTCGTGAAATAATGTTGTCTGAAAGTGATTTAGGAACATCATAACATACATAATATCAAGTGTTTATTTAACTAATGTTAACTAAAAATTTGAATATGTTATCTACATTTATTCCAACTTTAAATACAATACAATGAAAAGAGTTCTTCTTAACACACTCACGATATGCCTGTTTATGGGCCTAACCTCTTGCCGTGAATCCACTGGAGAAAAAGCGAGTGAAGCGATCGAGTCAGCCGCAGAAGATGCTGAAGACAATCTGGAAAAGGTTGGCGATAAAATCGAAGAAGTAGGAAATGAAATTGATCAAGAAATCGATGAGGAACGAACGGATGCTGACGATAATTAGCGATCTATAAGTTTTAAACAAAAATGCAGCTGTTACAGCTGCATTTTTTATTGGAGGTTGATGTGGTTATCGCTTTCGCGAAAGCGAAATAAAAAGTCACTGATCCTCACTTCTATATCGACCTTGTAGATTCTCTTTTAATAAGCGCAGTTTCCAACACCTTTATTTTAGGGGTTAGTTGTGTTTTAGACTTCATGGCTTGCATCTCCTTATGTAAACGTTTGAAGGCTTCTTTACCCATTTCAAAACCTGGCTGGTCAATAGTGGTCAATGAAGGAGAAATTGCAGAGGACATGAACCAGTTACTAAAGCCAACTATGGATATTTGCTCTGGAACCTTGATCCCAATTTCCCGAAGTCTAGTAATTGCACCTATGGCCACCATATCTGTATTTATAAAAACACCATCGACATCTGGATGTTCTATTACGAGCTGCTCTGCATAATCACCACCTTCTTCAAAGCTCATATCGCTGCATATATAAACAAGTGATGGGTCATAGGGCATATCATTGTTACGCAATGCCTGTCTATACCCTAGAAATCTATCAATAGAATTTTGAGGTAGTAAAGGACCTCTGAAATGTGCGATACGTTTACATCCAGTATCGATCAAATGCTGCGTTGCAGTTTCTGCCGCCTTGCGGTCATCAATAATAATTTTTGAGCAATTGACAATTTTGGCAACCTTGTCAAATAGAACCAATGGCTTGCCCTGCTCCATAAAATCTGTCAAATGATCAAAGTCTGCGGTGGCATTTGCCAGTGAAATTAATAAACCGTCAACGTTCTTATTAAGCAGTAACTCCATTTGCTTTTTCTCAAGTTTATAGGACTCATCGCTTTGAAGTATGATGACTAGGTATCCTTTTTTTTCTGCTTGACTTACAATTCCTTTAATAACGCTGGAAAAAAAGTGGTGAACGATCTCTGGGATAATCAGACCTATGGTTTTGGATTCCTTAGTCCGTAGGTTTACCGCAAAAGAGTTGGGCCTATAGTTCATGGTCACCGCAAGCTCTTTGACCATCGCCTTTGTTTTTTTGCTTACATCTGGATAATCTTTCAGGGCTTTAGAAACGGTGGTGATGGAAATTCCGAGGATTTCGGCTATTTCTTTTAAGGTAGTTGGTTTCATTAAAAAAGTTAAGTATTGAAATTTAAGAAAATTTTCGAAAACGTTTTCGGTAATATCGAAAACGTTTTCGTTTTTAATTTCTCGTTTTTAATTACCTAACACTGATAGATTAGCAATCTCAACCGTAATAACTTACAAATTCGTAATCGACATGAAAACAAAAAATTCACTACAAAAGATTGCCTCAATAATGGCTTGCTTTGTTTGCCTAGTAGGTTTCTCGCAATCAGATATCACTGGTACTATTACAGATGCCAGTGGTACGCCTTTACTTAATGTAAATGTGATCCTACAAAACACTACAAAAGGCGCCATCACAGATTTTGATGGTAACTACACCATTTCCAATGTTGAAGATGGAGATTATATAGTGGTAGCAAGTTCTATAGGATATACCAAGGTCGAAAAGGCACTCAATGTTTTTGGCGAGGATCGTGTCCTAAACTTTGAACTTGCAGAGGATGCAGCTTCACTAGATGCGATTGTGGTTACTGGTGTAGCAAACCCAAAGTCTAAACTAGAGTCATCTGTATCGATTACTACCCTAACACCTACAGTGATTGAGCAATCTGCACCTAGAACTACCGCAGAAATTTTCAGAACCATTCCTGGAATACGTGCAGAATCCTCTGGTGGAGAAGGTAATTCAAATATTGCCGTACGTGGTGTACCAGTTTCCTCTGGTGGATCTAAATATGTGCAAATCCAAGAAGATGGATTGCCTGTATTGCTGTTTGGTGACATGTCCTTTGCCACTGCAGATATTTTCACGAGATATGATTCCAACATAGGCAGAATTGAAGCCATACGCGGTGGATCTGCATCTACTCTTTCTTCAAATTCTCCTGGTGCAATCATCAACTTGATTAGCAAAACGGGCCGTGTGGAAGGTGGATCGCTTGCCACCATGTTTGGTGCAGACTATAATAGCTTCAGAACTGATTTTGAATATGGAGCTCCTATTGCTGATGGTCTATATTTTCACATGGGTGGTTTCTATCGTGTAGGAGAAGGTATCAGAGATGCAGGTTATACTGCCAACAACGGTGGGCAATTTAAATTCAACATTACTAAAGAATTTGAAAAAGGATATGTAAGACTTTACGCAAAGTATCTTAACGACAAGGCTATCGCATATTTACCTAATCCAATCGCGGTTTCTGGAACAAATGATGATCCTGATTTTGAAGACATCAGAGGATTTGATGCAAACGGTCAAACACTTCACACTCCATTCTTACGTCAGAATGTAGGATTAGGAGATGCTGGTGAATTGAGAAGATCAGATGTTGCAAATGGTATGAACCCTATATCCACATCTGTAGGTGTTGAAGCTTCATTTGATTTAGTAGATGGCTGGAGATTTAACAACCGTGGAAGATTTTCTTTCAATAAAGGTGGGTTCAACTCTCCATTCCCTGCTAGTGTGTTAACTGCTAGTGATTTTTTAGCAGGTGAATTTGCTACCTCACGTGACTATGCAAACCTTACGTTTGCTAACGATGGTAGCGCAGTTCCTGGTAACACGATAGTAGCTCCTACTGTTTTATTTGACACACAGTTAAATAACTTCAACAATTTCATGAATGACGCACGCCTTTCAAAGTCTTTTGACAATATTGATATCACTTTAGGTTATTTCAAATCGTACCAAAACGTAAGTATGTCCTGGTTATGGAACTCTTACCTGCTAGAAGCATCTGGTGACCGCGCTAGACTTATCAACGCTACAGCCTCTAATGGTGATGCACGTAGTGAGAATGGGCTTATAGGATATGGCGCAACACTTTTCGGTAACTGTTGCCAGCGTAATTATGATACTGACTATAATGTGAGCGCTCCATATGTAGATGTTTCTATTGAGGCAAGTGAAAACCTTAACTTCAATGCAAGTGCCCGTTTTGACAAAGGCCGTGTTGATGGAACTTTTGCTGGACCGGTACAGACTGCTTTTGATGTAAACAATGACGGTGAGATCTCTTTTATTGAGCAGTCAGTTTCTGCTGTTGATGTGGCAAATCCTACCACGGTAGATTACGATTATGACTACTTCTCATATTCCTTAGGTGCTAATTTAAAGTTATCAGAGTCTCAAGCAGTGTTTGGAAGATATTCTAGAGGCGCTTCCGCGAAAGCTGACAGAATACTCTTTGCAGGACTTAACTACCTTGACGGTGATGCCATCAATGCTCTTGACTTTATCAATCAAGCCGAAGTAGGATACAAGCAAGGATTTGAAAATGGAGCTTTATATGCTACCGCATTCTATGCAAAAACAACCGAAGAAGGTGGTTTTGAGGCAACTTCACAGCAAATAATCGAAAATGATTATAAGTCCATAGGTCTAGAACTGGAAGGAACCTACAGATTTGATAACCTTAACCTACGTGGTGGTATTACCTATACAAATGCTGAGGTTGACTCAGGAGACAATGCGGGTAACACGCCTAGAAGACAACCAGACTTTATCTATAACTTCTTGCCATCGTACAGTTTTGGAGCTGACTCACAGAACAACGTAGGTCTAAGTTTTATAGGACAAAGCAAGGCTTTTGCTCAAGATAACAATGCATTGGTACTACCTGCTTTCTTAATCGTAAGTGGTAATGTAAACTTCCAGATTGCAACGAACTTGACGGCTAATCTATCTGCAAACAACATCTTTGATACACTAGGTATCACAGAATCTGAAGAAGGTTCCATTACTGAAGGTCAGACCAACTTTATTAGAGTACGTCCAGTCCCAGGAAGATCAGTATCCTTAGGATTGGGATATAGATTCTAAAAGCATTAGCCCAATTACTTTAGTTTAGATGAGTACCTTGGAGTTGCTGAAAGCTAGGTTTTCAGCAACTCTTTTTACCTAAAGCCTTTCTAATGAAATCCCTTTTTTTCTTACTCTTCTCGTTCACCACGGCGCTTGCGTTCTCACAAACCGAAACATCAACGCAGCAAGAAACCCAGCTCATCGTTTATGGAATTGACGATTGTCATTACTGTCGCGATTCAAAAGCTATATTGGACAAAAACAAAGTGGAATACACGTTTTATGATGTGGATACGAATGTTGCCAAAAGAAAGGAAATGATCGAAGGGTTGAAGGCAGCGTCCATTGACCTAAAAAACTTGAACATGCCAGTGATCAAAAAATCTGGCAGATACCTTATCAATGACGGTGACTTTGACAAATTCCTTGAAAAATTAATCCCTTTTACAAAAGATCATGTTTCAAAAAGCTAAACTAAGTTTCTGGCAGATATGGACTATGAATTTTGGATTCTTCGGGATCCAGTTCAGTTTTGGTCTGCAGCAAAGTAACATGAGCGCCATATACAAATACCTAGGCGCAGAGGAAAGTGAGATCCCTATATTATGGCTTGCTGGACCTGTTACTGGATTGATCATACAGCCTATTATTGGAGCGATTAGCGATGGGACATGGTCACCTAGATTTGGTCGTCGCAAACCTTTCTTTCTGATAGGAGCGATCTGTGCCAGTGTGGCTTTATTGTTCATGCCTTACTCGCCATCTATCTGGATTGCAGCGAGTTTGTTATGGATTCTAGATGCCGGAAACAATATAGCGATGGAACCCTACCGCGCATTTGTTTCTGACATTCTTCCCAAAAAACAACATTCACTAGGGTTCCTGATGCAAAGTTTCTTTACCGGATTAGGAACAACATTGGCAAACTTTACTCCAGCTATACTGATTTCCATAGGTTTCTTTGCGCTGACTGATACGATGGATAATGGAATTCCCGTAGCGACCTATTGGGCGTTTTTCATCGGAGCTTTTGCATCTATTGCCAGTATTTTGGTTTCAGTTTATACCACTAAGGAATATCCACCAACTGAGGAAGAACTTGCGGCTATAAAAGCCGAAAAAGAACACGGTAATATCCTGACAAGAACATGGAAGGACATTGTCACAGCATTCAAAGAAATGCCACTGACCATGAAGCAGCTCATACCTGTGAAATTCTTTACCTGGTATGCCATGTTCTGTTATTGGCAGTACTTAACATCTGCCATGTCGCTGTCATTTTTTGGAACGCTAGATACCGATACGTCTGGCTTTAAAGAAGCACAGGTCTTGACGGGTCAGGTAAATGGTTCCTATAATATTGTTTGTTTTATGGTAGCCTTTGCATTAGTTCCTCTGGCTTACAAAATAGGGGCAAAAGGAGTTCACTTTTTTGCACTTATCCTTGGAGGAATAGGAGTTTTCTGCATTCCCTATTTAAGCATTACCGAAGTGTTGTTTTCCATACCCAACCCATTTGGTGGCAACTCCATTCCTATTTATACTTTATATCTAGCAACGGTAGGATTAGGTATCGCTTGGGCGTCCATGCTAGCGATGCCGTATCAATTACTAGCAGGTTCCATCCCAAAAGAGAAAACAGGAGTCTATATGGGTATTTTCAATATGTTCATAGTAATCCCTATGATCATCCAGATTTTGACCATGCAAGGATTTGTTTATGAATTGCTAGACAGTAACCCTATCAATGTCATCAAACTTGCCGGTGTGTTTCTAGCCATTGCAGCTGTCTTTACTCTATTCATTAAAGTAAAACGTAAAAACCAAGTAGTTCAATAAATTATGGAAATCACTCAAGATCCATCAAGCCTTTTAGGTGCAGCACGATCAGATCGTGGTTTTCTCGCGAGTGCCTCAGACATTTCAAATTACAAGCGCATATGGGCTAGAGATGGAGTTATTTGTGGTCTTGCAGCTCTGATGGACGGCAACAAATCCTTAATCGACACCTTTAAATCAACGCTGGAGACACTGGCCAGCCATCAGCATGAGTTGGGACACATCCCATCAAACGTGCATTTCAAAGAAGATGGAAAAAGCGAGGTCAGTTTTGGAGGTCTTGCTGGCCGTGTCGATACCATTTCCTGGTTTATTATAGGGGTCTGCAATTATGCATCACATACTGGTGATAGAGACTTTTTCAAAAAAATGCTTCCTAAAATTCATAAAGGATTCCAGCTTCTCAAGGCTTGGGAATTCAACAATAACTATTTGATCTACGTTCCCAGATCAGGAAACTGGGCAGATGAGTATATTACTGAAGGTCATATTTTCTATGATCAGGTACTGCGGTTATGGGCAATGCGCTGCGTTCAAAGACTGGACCCGACAGATTCTAGACAAGAAGAAATAGAGACCATTACATCAATTTTGGAAGGTAATTATAAGGCTGGAAATTATGAAAACCCATTCCACCCAAAGGCCTATAAGTCTCTAGAGAATAAACCATACTGGATGGCATCGATCAACCCATCAGGCTACCAGACAATGTTTGACGCTTTTGGGAATTCCATTGCCTTGTTATTGGGATTGGGAAGTGTTCGCTTTCGCGAAAGCGTAATCAACTACTCAGAAAACCTACGTGCCACATTGCCTCTTAACTTGTTACCAGCTTTTTGGGAACCGATTAAGGAAGGCGACAAGGATTGGGGCCTACTGACTGACAACTGCAAATATGAGTTCAGAAACCATGCCTATGAATTTCACAATGGCGGTACCTGGCAAATGGTTAATGGTTTTTATGGAATGGCGCTTGCGGAAGATTTTCCTGACACCAGCGATAACGTCCTAAAGGAAATTAGAAAACTTAACAGTGTAGAAGATTATGGTTACTATGAGAACTTCAATAGCGAAACCAGCGCCGCCATAGGAATCAAATACTGTACATGGAGCGCTGCTGGAGAGATATTAGTTAGAGAATACAGGAATGGAAAGAAGTTGCTGATATGAAAGAAACAAAAAACGTCAAGGTCATTTGCATAGGTGAGATCCTAATTGATTTTATTGGATCCCATAGTAGTCCAGATATTGCTAGCACAACAGAATTCAAACGTTATCTGGGCGGCTCTCCTACTAATGTAGCCATGAATCTCAATAAACTAGGCTGCAATGCAGCACTCGTGGCAACGATAGGAAACGATGGCTTGGGTAATTTTCTGTCGCAAGAAATGAGCGCACTGGGAATGAAACAAGAGTATGTTAGAAAAGTGGACGATTTACCTACCAGCGCCATTCTAGTTTCAAAAACTGCAGAAACTCCAGACTTCATAGCCTATAGAGAAGCAGACTGCCAGATCTTAAGCTCCCAATTACCAGATGAATTAATCAAAACTGCATCTGTATTTCATACGACTTGTTTTGCGCTCAGTCGCAATCCAGCACGAGAAACGATTTTAAAAAAGGTCAAGGTTGCAGCTGCCGCAGGCTGTTCTATTAGCATCGATCTTAACTATTCTGAGAAAATCTGGCCGGATAGAGAACAAGCCATTAAAACCATAAAAGAATATTGCTCTTACGACACCATGATCAAAATCAGTGTTGACGATATGGTCCGCCTATATGGGAATGACTTTAGTACCACAGATCTTTTTGATACACTTCATAACTATGGCGCACGATTGATTTGCCTGACTCGTGGTAGTGAAGGTGTCCTAGTTTCCCAACGAGACAAACCACTCATTGAGATGCCAGCTATTCCCTTAGAAAAGGTTGTGGATGCTACTGGTGCAGGCGATGCTTTCTGGTCGGGATTCCTATGTGCCACGCTTGAGGGTCGTGATATTGAACAAAGCGTAAAATTTGCACTTCAAGTGGCGTCCATTAAATTGACTACCATAGGTGGATTACCTAAGGAGTTGAACTTACAACCGTAGCGACTTGATACAATTTTTTAGTAGTCAGGATTGATTACTAAGTTCGCTTTCGCGAAAGCGAACTACATCAAAAACATATTGCAAGGAAATTATTGAACCTATTCGAAAAGGTCAGAAGATAAATAGCGATCGCCGCGGTCACAGATGATACTAACGATGACGCCGCTTTCTAATTCACTTGCCAGCTTTAGCGCCGCAGTTGTGGCTCCACCACTACTCATTCCAGAAAATATACCTTCTTCTCTTGCAAGTCGTCTAGCCATAGTTCTGGCTTGTTCCGTACTTACCTCCATTACTCGATCAACCTTAGAATCATCAAAAATGGCTGGTAGGTATTCCTTAGGCCATTTGCGTATTCCTGGAATACTCGATCCATCAGTAGGTTGCACGCCAACAATTTGGACGTTCTTACTTTGTTCTTTCAGATAAGTGGATGTCCCCATGATGGTCCCTGTAGTTCCCATTGAAGAAACAAAATGGGTGACTTTGCCGTGAGTATCTCTCCATATTTCTGGCCCAGTTGTTTTATAATGGGCTTTCCAATTGTCATCGTTTGCAAATTGGTTGAATGAAAAATAACCTTCTTTCTCTACCTTATCTGCTGCATAGTCTCTTGCACCTTCAATCCCGTCAGGATGCAAGGTGACTTTTGCGCCATAAGCTTTCATGGTCTGCACGCGCTCTATGGTAGCATCTTTAGGCATGACCAATTCTATATCCAATTGATAAATACCCGCAATCATGGCTAGCGCAATCCCGGTATTACCACTGGTGGCCTCGATCAGTTTTGAATTTTTATCAATATCACGTCTTTCCAAAGCACTCTTGATCATATTGAAAGCTGCCCTATCCTTGACACTACCACCTGGGTTATCACCTTCCATTTTGAAGTAAAGGGTAACATTGGGGTTTGTGTTGAGAACCATGGATTTAACCAAAGGTGTATTTCCTATTTGATCTAGAATCGAGTGACTCATGATTTCGTTTTTTGGGTTGTTATTTTTACCTCACCAGTATGTATGGCTACGGTATCTTTATCAATGGAAGAAGTAATCCAAGCATTTCCACCTATGATGCTATGGGCACCTATTATCGTTTCTCCACCCAGTATTGTAGCATTTGCATAAATGGTCACGTGATCCTGAATCGTGGGATGTCTCTTTTGATCCTGCATGGATTTCTTAACTGTGAGAGCACCTAGAGTTACACCTTGATAAATCTTTACGTGATCATGGATCTCCGCAGTCTCGCCTATCACGACTCCTGTTCCGTGATCGATAAATAACGATGCTCCTATGGTGGCTCCAGGATGGATATCAATTCCTGTAAGCTGATGGGCGTACTCTGTCATTAATCTAGGAACAAGTGGTAGTCCCAACTTATAAAATTCCCGAGCCATTCTATAAATGGCGATTGCAAAGAAGCCAGGATAGGCTAGATAGACTTCTTCCAGTGATTTTGCTGCCGGATCATTTTCATATATCGCAACGGCATCCTTTTTCAAACTGCAGAAAAGATCTGGAATTCCTAACGTGAAATCCTCCCAGGTTTTGCATGGTTTGCCTTCAATGTCTGGACAGGCTAGATTTCTTATGACTAGAAAAAGATCTTCAAGCTCCTTTAAAACTGTCACGGTATTGGTTTCAGAATCAAAGAGCGTATTGAAAAGCAACTGACTAAACCGTTGTGATTCCCTTTTTAGCCTCATAGAAACCGAAACTTCTCTTTTCTGAGCAGTAATAGCTTCTATAAGTTTTGATGAAAGCATACTTTGATTTTTTTTTGCACGATTAGTGTTGATGGGAAGTCAAACAATTCAAATTCTACTGATGAAAGTTTTTGACTTCATTCTCAATATACGTAACCTGTAATACAAAGATACCATAGCACTTGCGCTAGATGTTGTATGTTAAGATGGATATATGTTTTTAAGGGACAAATCAAAATCGGTTGTATTGAGTTGAGATTCCATACATATCAGAATCTAGTTTTATAGAACGTTCTATATGTTCTACTTAAAAAGTAAATCGGGCAAAAGTCTACTTCGTATAATAAAAGCTAAATCCTAGTGACGTATTAGGTCAAGTGCCCATTCTATGAACGCCAAATCGGTATATTTATCACTTCAAATACAATTGGAAATGGACTTGATTAAGAATCTCAAAATATTAAAATACTCACCGTTTTTATTGATCATCTGTATGGCCCTAATAGGGTGCGAGGAAAAAATAGAGAACCAAAGCTCCATAAATCCAGAAAATTGGTCCAAAAGAACTGTAGAACTAAATGTAGCGGACTCCTTGGAAACTGGTAAAACCTATTTATCCATGTATTCACAGATCTACAACCTTTCTGAACATAGAAGGATCAACTTGACAGCAACCGCAAGCTTGCGCAATACCAGCGATACAGATACTGTTTTCTTGACAAGTGCCAAATATTATGGTACGCACGGCGATTTGATTAGAAATTACTTTGACAAGCCCATTTATCTAGCACCTATGGAAACGTTGGAAATTATCATAGATGAAGAAGATGTCACAGGTGGTACAGGCTCCAATTTCCTTTTTGAATGGCAAACGCCTAGTCCGACTCCAGAACCTATGTTTGAAGGAATCATGAATTCTACGAACAGGCAACAAGGTCTATCTTTTACTACCCAAGGCAAACGCATTCAATAAAATGACTGAGATATTTACTACAATTTTATTTTTGATTGCAGTTATTGATCCGCTGGGATCTGTTCCCGTTTATCTGGAAGCCACTAAAAACTTTGACAAAAGGCATAAGCGTAAAATCGCATTGCGCGCTTCATCTATAGCGTTTCTAATTCTTCTGTTTTTCATCGTTGTGGGCCAACTCATTCTGGAAGGAATGGAAGTATCGTTAAATGCATTTCAAATTTCTGGCGGTGTTATTCTATTTCTTTTTGCATTGACCATGATTTTTGGGGAAGGAAAACCAGAGAGCGAAAAAAACAAGATCACAGATTACAAACATGTTTCCATTTTCCCGATTGCCATACCTTCCATCGCCTCACCAGGAGCGATCATGGCGGTAGTTCTTATGACTAATAACAACCTCTATAGCGTCGAACAACAGGCCATCACGACAGTGCTTGTTTAGATTGTTGTGGCATTAACAAGTTTATTATTGGTCGCTGCGACAACAGTTCAAAAGAAGATAGGTTCTTACGGAATTACCGTCATAAGTAAAGTCATGGGGTTGATTCTGGCCTCTTACGCTGTACAGAGTATACTCAGCGGCTTGAGGGATTTTTTTGTTGTCCCCAATTGAATGAACAAATCGTTTCAATTCGGATATTCATAATTTAATAAAATTGATAATCTATAAAGTAGTTAAAGTAGATCTTGATGTATTTCGCTTTCGCGAAAGCGAACTCTTCTACAATCTGTAAACTACTGAGACTGTCAACTATATTAATAAAGAGAGATTTATGACAATTCAAAAAGGAAACACTAGATCAAATCACTATGAATAATAAGGAAGATAGATTACAAAAAGCTCGAGACGGTTGGAACAATAGAGGTAATTCAAGACCACCTTTTGCCATTGAGCCAAAAGAAGGTCAGCGTTCTGTTTGGGATTTTCCGCGTCCGCCAGTGATAGAAGAGGTGAAGGAAAGGGCTCTTGTTAAATACCTAGCCAACACAATTGTAGATAGTCAGAATGCGCTAGCAGTCTTAGAAACAGCAAACCCGCCTACGTATTACATCCCACAAGAGGATATTAATATGGATCTGCTGGAACAAATACCGGGGAAAAGCTCATTTTGCGAGTGGAAGGGTCTAGCTACTTATTGGACATTGAAAGAGAATAAGAATCAACTTGTTGCATGGTCCTACGCAAATCCATTTCAAGAATTTAAAGTCTTAAAAGACTACTTAGCATTCTACCCACAACATCTGGAATGTTTAGTGGGTGAATCGCCGGTAAAAGCCCAACCAGGCAAGTTTTATGCAGGCTGGATCACACCTGATTTAACTGGCCCCTTTAAAGGAGACAGCGGGACAGGCCACTGGTAATTGATTCGTGAAAATTTCTAACAAATGAAAGCACTTTATGCTATGTGGCTTAGATCATTTTGTATACGATTAATCCTGACTTAAAAGATTATCTATTTTATCAAGAGCGGACTTGCCAATCCCTCTAGAAAGGATTTTTCCTTTACTGTCTGTTAGGATAAAGGTTGGATAACCATCTATTTTTAGCTCATTTAGTATAGGACTGTTGGATTTGCTCTTTGGCTTGGTATCTATGAACGCATTGTTCCAATCCATCCCATACTCGCTGATATGAGACTTTACTTTTTCAATATCTTGCTCGCAGGCTACGCTAAGTACATTTAGATCTGAATACTTTGTGTTTACTTCTTTAATATCTGGAAGTAGCTCGATGCAGGGCGCACACCAGGTTCCCCAAAAACCAATCAGCAAGTATTCGTTTTCTTCGGTAAGATCTTCAATAGAAGTTCCCGGATTCTTTCCTATCAAATCGAATCTGCTCTTTATGTAACCGCCAACACGAGCTCCATTCAAAGTCTTTTTACTAGAGAGGTTTGTATGCGAAATGTATAACATCTCTTTTTTAAAGTCAACGCTGTCAATAGAAAAATCCAAGTTCTCTATAAGTACAGTATCCTTTAATTTGTAAGGCATTTCAGTAAAGTTTTCACTTCCACCTTCCCCACCGTATATTCTAAAAGTAGTTCCAAACATGGCTTTATGATTTATATGTATGGTGTAGTTCTTATCGTCGTTGGAAAATGAACTGGAGTATTTCTCATTGTAGTTGATAACGACTTTATACCTTTCCTCAATAGAATCCTTAATTTGATCAAAATATCCAAAATAGGGGTAGGCTTGAAAATAGGTAGTTTTATCACCAATCTTGATGCTGTCTATTGGTAGTCTTTTTGTCAACTCATAATTGTTTTTAACCTGTTTTCCGAACGAACCATCAAACTCTCTGACTGATTCATCGGTAAAATCCATATCTATATCCGTGTCAATAATCAGAATCTGCTTTTCGCCCTTGAAGCCTGAAAGTATATAAGCCTCAACATTCTCATCAGTATTGATGTAAACCAGTCTAGTCTTAAGTATTCTAAATGAATCAATATTTTCTGGAGTCGAGAAGCCCTCAATATTTTCTATATTGGTTAGTGGGGCCATGCTCTTTCTTACAATAACCGAGTCTATGGATTTCTGTAGATCAAGTACATTGACCTCTGAAAGAACAGGTAGGACATTCTCTTGTTCTATTTTTTGAGAACCTTCTTTGCAAGAGGATAGCAGAATAGCAAAAGCAACTAGCAGGATAAAAATGTTTTTCTTCATTATTGTTGGTTTATTACAATACCAATAATATTTGAAAATTGAAGCTTAAAGCAATAATTACCTTTTAAATCTTTATTATAAAGCGACTGTAACTACTTCTTCTTGACATAAGGCTAGAACTGTTTTAGTATCTAGCCACATCATTATACTGGTATATTTGACACGAGCGCTCAACACTTATTAAGCAGACGTTTTGAAAATTGAATCTCTATGAAAAAAATCTTATTATTTCTAATCGCTATTTATGTAACAAATATCTCTTGTAATGAAAGCGAATCAGCGACTTCTGAATTTATAGTCAATTTAGATATGAGCGGATTTGATGATGATACCGAATTCAAACTTCTACATATTGATGATGAAAAGTTTATCGATTCAGTTAAAATTCACAATAACAAATTGAGATTTAAAGGAAATGCTACTGAACCATTCAGTGCTAGGATTCAGACTATTGACAATAAGAATCTAATTTTTTGGGTTGAAAGTGGTGTTATTGATATACAAGGAAGTTCAGAGGATTTTAGCAACCCTATTATAGTGGGAACACCACTTAACAAGGTTTATGTGAAATATCGAGATAAACAAAAAGCTTTTAGAAAGAAGAGGGATAGCCTAATTAAAACTTATATGCAAATGGTGGCTTCCCAAACATTGACCGAATCAGAGGATGCCAGATTATGGGATCAAATAAAACTGATCGATAAAAATACTTTTAAAATAAGAATGAAAAGTATCGAGACGGAACCACCCTCGATTTATACGATTAAGGAATTATATTTTTTGCGAAACGACATTCAAAAGGATTCTCTTAAACTGCTTTTCAATAAGTTTCCAAAAGAATATCAGAGTAGTAAATATGGTCAAGTTGTGGAAACTTACATTCAAAATGAATCCATTGGAATAGGAAAAAGATATAAGGATATTAGTGGTATGAATTTTAAGGGAGAGCATATAAAGCTCTCTGAATTGGAAGGCAATTATATTTTGCTAGACTTCTGGGCATCTTGGTGTGTGCCTTGCCGCGAAGAAAACCCCAATTATGTAAAAGTATATGATAATTATAAAGACAAGGGGTTTATAATTTACAGCTTCTCAATTGACGATAATGCGAAAGCTTGGAAAAAGGCAAGTGAAGTTGATTCTATATATTGGAAAAGCAATGTAATTGCAGAAAAAGGCAGCTACAGCAAAATGGCTGCATTGTATAATGTAAGGTCAGTTCCATCTTCATTTTTGATTAACCCTAAAGGTATAGTAATAGCAACAGACCTGCGTGGTAAAGAATTAGAAGATAGGCTTGCGCTTGAGCTAGCCCCAAACAGTATCTGATAAGGGATAGTTGATACGTACTAGCAACTCATACAAATGAGTTATGCTTGACATAAGACTAGTTCTGTTTCAGAAGCGAAACAATAAACGATTGAATATTTTAGTTAGGTTTGTTTACAAATCAACTTTAAATATGAAAAAGATTCTAATCATCGGGTTAATCCTGACATCCAGTTTCTCATTCTCACAAGAGAAAGAAGCGAGTGAAATAAAAATGATTTCTGATTACGGATCAGACAATTCAGAAATAAGAGACATCCTTCAAATTGAAGGAATTGAGTACATGAAGTTGAGCTTTATTGGAAAAGAATTAGTAGACAAGGGTTTCCATTTGAGCGTGAAAGAGATCTGGAATGGAGAAATAAAATCTGAAGGGACGATAACAAATAGCAAGAAAATACCAGTTGATCAATTTCAGAAAATAAATGATACGATTTTCAATATGAAGGTAATATCTAAACTCACCAACGACAATAAGCTTAGAATGACTTTTAAGTATCCACAATTCTCAACAACACGAGAATTTGAGGCCATTAAAACGAATGATTATAGTCTTCGAAATGTTGCTGAAGCAGGCTCAATCGACATCAATTATAACGAAACATTTTATTTGCTTGCCTATATATTACCTTATGAAAATGATGGTGCTAAGTACTATTGCGCTGTCGAATCAAGCGGTGATAATATTGAAAATTTGGGAAAGGAATTTGGGATAGAACACTATCTTATATTTGAGATGAAATTTGAATAGATATTCCTGATATTTTGACTATCTTAAAGAGCGCCAGACCACTTCTGCTTGACATAAAACCACTTATCACTCTTTTTAAAATGTTGTACTACAGTTGATTGTGTTTTTAGCATGGTCCCAGATAGGTGTAAATAAATGAAACTCTCTAATATTTTAACCTTTAGCTGCAGAAAATGTAAAATTTTGGCAGTCATTCACGACCCTCTTTTCCTTTAAGGTTTTGGTTCATCTAACCCTAAACCTTTCTGTCTATCATCTACATAACAATAAGATGTTTCGACATGACACTGTATGGATCTAGCTTTTTTGAGTAAATAAATGAGAAAAAAGTATGGTTTCGAGGCAATCAAGGTTTTTGCGCTTTAAAATATAATCTGCTCTTAAACCGATAAAAGAATGTGCTCGTTTCGATTCACTGTAAATAAGTTTAAGTCAGTAAATCTGTCAGTAATAAAAATAAAAAAACCTCATAATCAAATGATTATGAGGTTTTAAAGTACTCGAGACGGGACTTGAACCCGTACGAACATTACTGCTCATTGGATTTTAAGTCCAACGTGTCTACCAATTCCACCACTCGAGCGATTGTGTCAGCGACACATCATTGGTATGATCAAAAAAGCCGACTAATAATCGGCTTTTTCTAGAGCGAAAGACGGGGATTGAACCCGCGACCTCCACCTTGGCAAGGTGATGCTCTACCGCTGAGCTACTTTCGCATTTTTTGTTTCTGATATTGAAGAACAAACGCCCAAAACTAAGTTTCAAAGCGGATGCAAATTTAATAACTTTCCGTATTCTGCAAAGGATTTCATGGAAAATTATCCAGTAGCTTTATCCTTACCTATAAGCATACGTTTTATCTCGTTTAATTTCATCAGAGCTTCTACTGGAGTTAATGTGTTGATGTCGACTTGTATAATCTCGTTGCGTACTTCTTCCAGTAATGGATCGTCCAGATTGAAAAAGCTTAATTGCATTTCCTCATCTTGAACGGCCTTCATGGCAGCTTTGGAATCTTCACGCTGGTGAGACTTTTCCAGTGTTTTCAACATCTTCTTTGCTTTATGAATTACCTGCTGTGGCATTCCTGCCATTTTTGCCACGTGTATCCCAAAACTATGATGACTTCCTCCTGGTATAAGCTTTCTCATGAATAGAACCTTGTCCTTAAGCTCCTTTACCTCTACATTGAAGTTTTTAATTCGAAGGAATTGCTCTGTCATTTCATTGAGTTCATGATAGTGTGTAGCAAAAAGAGTTTTGGCCTTGAAAGGATGCTCATGCAAATACTCTGTAATTGCCCATGCAATGGATATTCCATCGTAGGTGCTCGTACCACGACCTATTTCATCGAGAAGGATTAAACTACGGTCACTAACATTATTCAAAATGCTGGCACTTTCATTCATCTCTGTCATAAAAGTGGACTCACCTTGGGAAATATTATCGCTAGCACCAACTCTTGTAAAGATCTTATCTACAATTCCCATTTTTACCTCATCCGCAGGTACAAAACTTCCTATTTGAGCTAGTAGGACTATCAATGCAGTCTGTCTCAAGATTGCACTTTTACCACTCATATTAGGACCTGTTATCATGATGATTTGTTGCTCTTCACGATCCAATTGAACATCATTAGGAATGTATGGTTGGTCTACAGGCAACATTTTTTCAATTACAGGATGGCGGCCACCCTTAATAATAAGTTCATCGGTCTCTAGGAGTTCTGGCCGTGTGTAATTAGAAGTAACTGCATGATCAGCAAATGATAACAGGCAATCTAATTGCCCAATGAGATGAGCGTTATTTTGAATCGCTTTTATAAACGGAATGATTTCTTGAACCACCTTTTCATATAGCTCTTGTTGCAACGCATTAATACGCTCTTCTGCACCTAAAATTTTCCCTTCGTATTCCTTAAGTTCTTCTGTTATGTAGCGTTCTGCATTTACTAAGGTTTGTTTACGAGTCCAGGTTTCCGGAACTTTATCCTTATGGGAATTACGTACCTCAATGTAATAACCAAACACATTGTTGCTGGAGATCTTTAAACTGGAAATGCCAGTTTCCTTAGAATGTCTATCTAACATCTTATCCAGATAATCTTTCCCTGAAGTCGCCAGACCACGCAAATCGTCCAGTTCTTCATTGTAACCAAAGGCGATGGTTTTACCCTTTAAGATATTTACCGGAGCATCTTCGTCCAGCCTTTCCTGGATCATCTCAATGAGATGCGTACAGTTATTGAGGCTTTCGCCTAAAGTCTGTAGGGAACTGTCTGGTGCTTCCATCGCTAGATTCTTGATGGGTGCAATGGCCTGTAGACTGTTCTTCAACTGAATTACCTCTCGTGGACATATTTTACCGACAGCCACTTTGGAAACTAAGCGTTCCAAATCATTCATGCTTTTAAGCTCCAACTTAATTGCCTCTCGAACTTGAAGGTTTTCTTTGAAGTATGCCACCACATCATGGCGCTTTTTGATTTGATCTGCATTTTTAAGTGGGAAAGCCATCCACCTTTTGAGCAGTCTAGCGCCCATTGATGTGGTTGTTTGATCAATAACATCAATCAAGGTTACCGCACCAGTGCTAAGCGCCTGATACAGCTCTAAATTGCGTACCGTGAAGCGGTCCATCCAGACAAAACTATCGTCCTCAATTCTGGAAATGGTAGCGATGTGGTCAATCTGGTTGTGCTGAGTTTCTGCGAGGTAGTGTAAAATCGCTCCAGCCGATATTAAAGCCTGATCCAGCTTTTCAACTCCATATCCTTTTAAAGAATTTACCTTGAAATGCTTCAATAAACTTTCTCTCGCATAGTCTATTTGAAACACCCAATCCTCTAAAAAGAAAAATGGTAAATCATATGGAAAGTCTTGAGCCAATTGTTTCTTATCACTACGTGAAACCAAGACTTCGCTAGGGTTGAAATTCTGCAAGAGTTTGTCTGCTTCTTCTCTTGTTCCCTGGCTTATCAAAAACTCACCAGTTGATATGTCCAGAAATGCTACGGCATAGACATTTCGCGAAAGCGATATAGAGGCAAGAAAATTGTTGCTTCCTGCCTGTAGCACTTCATCATTGAGCGACACACCTGGTGTGATCAATTCGGTAACGCCACGCTTGACGATGGATTTAGTGGCCTTGGGATCTTCCAACTGGTCGCAAATGGCAACACGCTCGCCGGCACGAACCAATTTAGGCAAATACGTATTGAGCGAATGATGCGGGAAACCCGCCAGCTCTGTGCGCTCGCCACCGTTATTTCTATTAGTCAGAACGATGTTGAGAATGCGTGCCGTCTTCACAGCATCCTCGCCGAAGGTCTCATAAAAATCACCCACACGGAAGAGCAACAAAGCGTCAGGATATTTCACCTTGATCTTGTTGTATTGCTGCATGAGAGGTGTCACCTTCTTACTTTTGGCTGCCAATGGAGTCTGATTTAATGGGCTTTAAAAATACAATTTAGGGACGCGAAGCACTAAATAGAAAGGGCTGACTTTTCAACACTTTGACCCTATTCATTAAAAGTTCAGTGACTCAACCGTTGCATTTTTCATATTGCCGATGAGTTCCTGTAGAACAGTAGGATTTGCGTTTGAATATAGTTGGTGTTGACCTATTTCCTTACTAGTATTGAGAAGTTTGCTGTCCTGCAAAATAGCTAATGTCTGACGTGCCACGGCTACTCCAGAATCTATGATCTTGACATTGTTAGGTAGCAACTCTTGCAAATTTTCCTTGATATATGGATAGTGGCTACAACCTAGCACGAGATAATCAATACCAGATGATAATAATGGATTGATTATCTCAACCAGCAATTGGGTCATTTCATCGCTGTCCTTTTTGCCAGATTCTATCAGTTCAACGATGCCAGTTCCAGTAACCTCAACGGTATCAATGTCCCGAGTGAATTTCTCTTGAGTAGTTTTAAATAACTGACTGGACAAGGTTCCTTTCGTAGCGAGAATACCGATTTTCTTAGTGTCAGAATTTAAAGCCGCTGGTTTTATAGCCGGTTCGATTCCTATAAATGGAACCTTATAATTTGCTCGTAAGTAATCAATGGCATTTGTAGTGGCTGTATTGCAGGGAACCGCAATCAACTTACAGCCTTGTTGAAGTAAGTACTCTGTATTCTTGATGCTTAATTCGATGATTTCTTGTGTTGACTTGATCCCGTAGGGTGCATTTCTAGAGTCCGCTAGGTAAATGGTATTTTCATGAGGCAACAGTTGAACCACCTCTTTCCAAACGGAAGTCCCGCCAACGCCACTATCAAAAAAACCTATGGGTGCCTTACTCAAAATAAGAAACGTGTTTAAAACCTCAATTTACACCAAAAATAAAACCGCCTCTACAAGGTAGAGACGGTTCTTTACTAAATTTCTTATTCTTATTGGATTCCCAATGCAGATTTTACATCTGGCATCAAATCATAACCATCTGCCATGATTACTCCAGTTCCTGTAGTAGAATCAAGAACATAATCAAATCCTTTTGCTCTAGCTACTTTAAAGATTGCCTGTCTTGCCTCTTCATAAACTGGCTTTAAAAGGTCAGTTCTTTTTTGAGAAAGAGACTTTTGAGAATTTGTATAAAATTCTTCTATCGTCTTACGATCTGCTTGAATTTGCTCAAGGATGCGTTGATTCTCTTCATCAGAACGAGACTTTGCTTTAGCTTGAGCTTCTTGAGATTTGGTTTGCAAGTTTTTATCCATATTTACCAACTCTGCCTCATAAGTTTTGGCTAGGTTTCTCAATTGCTTTTCTGCAGCTTTTGCCTTAGGCATGATCTCAACCAATTCCTGTGACGCGATGTGACATACTTTTGATGCAGATGTCTGTGCAGTGGCGGTAAATGTACCTGCTACTACAAATGCGGCAATAGCTATTAAATTTCTTACTTGTTTCATTATCAACTTTGTTATTTTATTAATTGTAAAGGGCTGCAAATATAATGTGTTTCAGCACTTTATTCGCCGCCTGGTGGGTTGTTATTTCCCTTGTTTTCTCTAGCTGCTTTGCGCGCTGCTAATACACTATCTTTTCTACGTTGACGCTCTTTAATGATGGCGTCCCTGCGTTCTTTGTATTCTCTAGCTTTAGCTTCTTTTATACTGTCTCTAAGTCTGTACTTTTCTGCTCTGGCAGCTTCTCTTTCATCTACTATAGCTTCTTTTGCTGCAACTTTTTCCTGTCTATCATCTGCTTCTTGTACTGACATATAAGGCTCATCTGCTGCAGCTTCTGCTGGAGCGTTTCTGGCCTGATTTCTCTCTTCACGATCCTCTCTTTTGCCCGTACGGCCTATAGCCTTGAGAACATCGTCGCTTAAGTCATGACGGTCATCACTGTAGAGCATTGTAGTTTCTGATCGCTCTAGGATCATATCATACTTTTTTTGCTCTCCAATCTTTTGCATCTCATTGAAAACCTGATCCTGTACTGGTTGAATCAACTGTTGCTTTTGAATGATGAAATCACCTTTGGCACCAAATCTCTTTTGTTGGTACTCGTTAAGAGCGTCGCGTTTAATCGTGATCTCTTCTTCACGCTCTTCAATTAGTTCTTTTGTAAGTAGTACTCGTTCGTTTTTCAAGGATGTTTCCATCTGCCCTATTTCAGACTCCATCTTTTCAATCTCAGTCTTCCATCCTTGCATGCGTTGCTCTAGTTGCTCTGAGGCTTTTTGATACTCAGGAACACTTTCTAGAATGTACTCCATATCGACGTAACCAACTCTGATGCCTCGTTGCGCTTTCGCGAAAGCGAAACACATCACCATCATTGACACTAAAAGATAAATCTTGATTCTCATGACTTTATTATTTAAAGAAATAACCGTGCCATTTTAAAATTGTTGCCCGATTATAAAGTGAACGTTCCAACCACTAGGCTCTGTGCTGTTTGAAATAGGTGCTGGATCAAATCCATAACCGAAGTCAATACCCAGCAATCCAAAGGCTGGCATAAATACCCTAAGACCTGCACCTGCAGATCGCTCTACATCAAACGGATTATAACTCCTAAAAGTATCGTAGGAACCAGCAGCCTCTGCAAAAGTAAGAACATAAATGGATGCAGCCTGCTCTAGCGTTATAGGATAGCGCATCTCTAACGAGAATTTGTTGTAAACCGTATCACCATCTGCACTAGTTGTCAAGGCACTATTGTCGTAACCACGCATCCTGATGATGTCACGTCCATCCAGTGAGAAAGCACCTAATCCATCACCACCTACAAAGAAACGCTCAAATGGTACAAGTCCACGGCTGTTATCGTACGCACCTAGATATCCAAATTCTGACTTAGTCTGCATGATCAACTTATCATAGATTTGCGTGTACCATGTTCCCTCAAATTTGATCTTATAATATTCCAGGAAGCGGAAACGCTCTTGGTCAATTTTAGCAAGATCTGGAGCACCGTTCGTCTGAAAGTTAGGATCGTTTTCTAGATTGTCATAATCCGTACCATTCCATAAAGAATACGGTAGTGTCATTTTTGCAGTCAGTGCAAAACGAGAACCGTACGTAGGGAATATTGGGTTGACACCTACATTATCTCTTGTTACACCTAAAGTATAGGCTAGGTTGTTAGAGAATCCATTAGGGAAGTTAAACAGATTTGTCTGGTAATTCTTCAGGTTATAATGCTGGAAGGAAATCGCCTGTGAAAACTGGAAGTAAGGATCTGGCCATTCCAATCGTTTGGCAAGACCTACCGTAGCTCCTGTAATCAAAAATCGCTGATCTCTATCAACTTCTCTAAAGTTCTGAGCGTTTACCCTAAACTGTTCACTGTGAGAAAAGGACACATTGAAGGAAACTGGTTTTCTACCACCCAACCAAGGCTCTGTAAAGTTCAATGAATACGTTCTGAAAATAGTACTTGCTTGAGCTCTTAAAGCTAATGTCTGACCATCACCTTGAGGTACCGGTTGGTAGGCATCTTTATTGAAAATATTACGCAATGAGAAGTTGTTGAACCTTAAACCTAGGGTTCCCACAAATCCACCACCACCATAACCACCTTGTAGTTCTATCTGGCTGGCTCCAGCTTCTTCAAGTTCGTATTGAACATCTACCGTTCCATCTTGCTGGGACGGATTTAGAATACGTGGATTGATAGTTTCTGCATTGAAAAAACCTAATTGACCCAATTCACGAATGGAGTTGATAATCGCTGCTTTTGAATACTTATCGCCAGGATTAGATTGTATACTACGGTAGATTACATGATCATTTGTGCGTGTGTTTCCTTTGACACTAATATTATTGAAATAAGCGACGTTGTCCTCGATAATACGAATTTCAAAATCGATCGTGTCGTTCTCAACCTTAGTTTCTACAGCATTGATACGAGAGAATAAGTAACCATTATTTTGGTATTCATTTTCTAACGTATTTGCATCTGGATCTGTTGGGTCAGAAATTTGATTGTCAAATGCGATACCATTGTAAACATCGCCTTTTTCGACTCTAAGGATGCGCTGCAAGTAGGCATCAGAATATACCGTGTTACCGATAAACTTGATGTCTCCAAAGTAATATCTATTACCTTCTTCTACTTTGATGTCTAAAGCGATGTTTTTGTCGTTGATTTTAGACAACGTATCACTGACAACTCGTGCATCTCTAAATCCATTCTCTTTGTAGGTATCAACGATATTTTTCAGGTCTTCTTGATATTCATCATCAACGTACTTAGATCTCTTCAAAACACGGAAGAAGTTTTTCTGCTTCGTGTTTTTCATAGCTTTTCTCAACTTCTTATCAGATAGTTGCGTATTGCCTTCAAAGTCGATGCTTGCGATCTTGACCTTTTCGTTTTTATCAATCTCGATTTTCATATCAACGAGATTGTTACCTAACGTATCTTCTACTTCTCTAATGCGTACAAGTGCATCTGCATAAAGAAATCCTTTATCCTGATACTTCTTCTCAATAAAGTTACGTGTTGTTGTTACTAGATTTTCGTTGGCCTTAGCTCCTTTGGATAGATTTAGCTCTTTCAAAAGGTCTTTTGTTTGTCCCTTTTTTAAACCATCGATTTCTATCGTATTCAAGGTTGGCACCTCGATGATATTGAATTCTAGATTGATGGTATCTATCTGGTCATCGTTGGGATCACCTTTAATACCTACGGCGTAAACTCTTATATCGCTAAACAGCTTAAGCTCCCAAAGCTTTTTGACCACTTGACTCAACCGCTCGCCGGGAACATATATCTGGTCACCTTTACGTAACCCGGTAAATGCGATAACGGTATTCTCGTTATAGCTTTTAGTTCCTGTAACAGTAATATCTCCCAAAATGTATTCTGTGGAATCACCTATAGGAATGTCGCCTGGTCTTTGAGCAAAGGAAATGGCACTGGTGAGAAGTAATATTACTAAAAGTAGCTTAGGTGCTAACTGTTTTGTCATGTTGTTATAATTGTTCACTCGTTTTACCGAATCGCCTTTCGCGATCTTGATAATTTTTTAATGCCATCATTAAGTCATTCTTACGAAAATCCGGCCACAGCGTGTCTGTAAAATAAAGTTCTGCATAGGCAATTTGCCATAACAAAAAGTTGCTGATTCTATGCTCGCCGCTGGTACGTATTAATAAATCCACGTCAGGCATATCTTTAGTAAATAGGTAATTGTCAATGGTAGACTCTTCTATTTGTTCAACTTCTAGGTCACCTCTGACGACATCCTTTGCTATTAGTTTAACAGCATTTGTTAATTCTTCCCTTGATCCATAGCTCAAAGCCAGGATAAGGTTCATCTGGTCATTGTCTTTTGTTAGTTCAACAACCTCAGCTAATTCTCTTTGAGCTTTTTCGGGTAACTGGTGTAGCGATCCTACGGCTTTAAGGGAAATTCCGTTTTCCTTAAGGGTTGGAAGTTCTTTGCGTAGGCTGGAAACTAAAATCCTCATTAGAGTATCGACTTCTAGTTTTGGTCTCTTCCAATTTTCTGTACTAAATGCATAGAGTGTCAAATATTTGATTCCTAGCTTAGCACAGGTCTTTACGGTCTGACTTACTGCTTTTGTACCTTTTTCATGGCCACGAACTCTCATCAAACCTTGTTTTTTTGCCCAACGGCCATTACCGTCCATAATGACAGCAATGTGCTTGGGTAACTTAGTTTGATCAAGTAAAATTTCTTCCATTCCTAAAAATTACAATAACAAGGTTGACGTCCAAAAGAGTAGGTCAATGTGACGCCACTAAAAACATACCAATCATCATTATTAATATTCCCAAAACGCAGGTCTGTTCTATCTTCCATCGAGCCATTAGGATAACTGCCGTCCAGATTGTCTGTAAAGGTAAACCTTGCTCCTATTTCAACCCCTAAAATGAGGTGCTCTGTTATGTTTGATTTGACTCCTAATATAAAGGGCAATGCCAACTCTATATCACGATCGTACTGCTCCAATTGTCCATTTGTATTCAGCGCTTCCTGACCGTAACTAAATGCGGTGATTCCTGTATACATATATGGAGTAATATGTCTCTTACCTGAATATAACTCCCATTCCCAGAACGTATATTCAATCCCTAGTGATGCTTCTAGCATATTGTACTCATACTCCAAACCTCTCAATTCTCTAGAAACATCATCGCTTTTAGCATCATCACCGTTGAGCTTTGTATAGATCAAAGATCCTCTAAAACTATGACGGTTACTGCGGTTCCATTTTGCAACGCCACCTACAGCAATTCCCGACGGATTCACATATCTGGTACTCCCAACATCTCCAATTACATTTGAGCCTCCAGCCCACACACCTATCTCGTAGGTCTGCGCTTTCGCGAAAGCGAAAACAAAAAAAGCAATCAACAATGGTACTAACCGCATTGGTTTTTTTTCAAACGTGCAAATATAACAATTCTCACAAGGCAACATAGGTAAACGCTGACCATTGTGGCTGATGTTAAAACAAAGGAAGATGTAAAATATTGTCTAGTTGCGCTTATCTTCTCCCCACAATAATTTGTGGCGCAACGTCTCGATAAAACTTTGATCATCAAGTTCGATGAGATCGATGGTGAAATCTGCTTTTTGAAGAGTAATCTCAGTGCCATCTGGATAGGAAGCGATGCGGTTGTCCAGCGATGCCAGAAATTCATCTTCTCTACCTATCACCTTGACTTTGATTACGGTATGATCAGGAATAACCAATGGTCTTGCGTTGAGATTGTGCGGTGCGATAGGTGTGATCACAAAGGCATCAGTATCTGGTGATATGACTGGACCACCACAACTCAAACTATAACCCGTGGAACCTGTAGGCGTAGATATTATCAAACCATCTGCCCAGTAAGAAGTAAGTAACTCACCATTGAGATGAGTCTCGATCTGAATCATGGACGTCGTGTTCATACGACTAACGGTTACCTCGTTGAGAGCAAAATTATCTGGCGGCAAATGGTTCTCACCGTGAGCAGATGATGCAGTGATGAGCGATCTTTTGGAGAGTTTATAGTTCCCACTCATTACATGTCTTACAACCCTATTGATCTCATCTTGCTGTACGGTAGCCAAAAATCCTAGTCTGCCTGTATTGATTCCCAAGATTGGTATATTGAGCCTACCTATATAGGTGACGGCTCTCAAGATGGTACCATCACCACCTATACTTATTAATAAATCATAGCTTTTATCAAGTTGCTCAAACGTCTCGAGAGAAACCTCTAACTGCAGATCTTTAAGCAATTGACTAAATTCCAATTCAATTCTTACATCACAAGATTGTTCGCGTAAAGCCTCAATAATATGGCGTACGGTTTCATAGGAACCATTGTGTAAGTACTGTCCATAAATAGCAATCTTCTTCATCAAATATTCAAATATTTATCGAGGTAATCTGATCGGTCTTTCAATGCATCAAGATAAGAGTCATCCTCTGCAGCGCTTAACACAACATAACTGTATCGCCTAAATGTTTGTAGCAATGCGTTCATGTTGTCTGGACTCACTTTCACGGTAATTTCTGTGATGTGATCTCTATAGTTACTTACAAAGCATCCAAAAATTTTACTGCCGTTAGATTCTACAATCTGGGCAATCTCGCTGAAACTGTAGTCTGTAGATCCTTTTTCAACAACAATCACAGCTCCTGATTCATATAAAAACGGTGAATCGCTAAAGTGCTGCATGATATCCTTCAACTCATAATAGCCTAAATATTCATTCTTATCGTTGAGTACTGGCATTACATTGGAATTGTGCTGGGCAAATGCTTCTAGCACGTCCAGCCAGTGTGTGTCTGGCTGTACCATAAAGGTGTCCAGCGCATATTTTACATCACGCAAACTCTGACCATCTTCAAAACAATACACGTCAGTCTCTGACACACAACCTTGATACAGTTCTTGATCCATTACTGGAATATGTGAAAATGTGAGTTGCTGGAAGAGTTTTTGCGCCTGCTGCACATCATCATCCATCTTCAAAGGCGTTACATCACTTATGATATACTCTTGGATATTCATAACAAGCTTTTACTGCAAATTAAACATTTCTCTAGTTATAGGGTGCAGCCTTAGTTTGTATTTTTGATATCCTAAACTATGACTATGGCTATTTTGAGCGTGAATATTAACAAGATCGCGACACTGCGCAATTCTAGAGGCGGTAATGTTCCAGACCTTCTTAAAGTGGCGATGGATCTTGAGAGGTTTGGCGCGCAAGGGATTACTATTCATCCACGACCAGATGAGCGTCATATCAAATATCAAGATGCGCGAGACCTCAAAAAAATAGTCACTACAGAGCTTAATATTGAGGGAAATCCTATCGATAGTTTTATCAAGCTGGTCGATGAAGTGCGACCTGCACAAGTAACTCTGGTTCCAGATGCTCCAGATGCCATTACTTCAAACGCAGGATGGGACACTCTTAAACACGCAGATTTTCTTAAGGACATCGTGGCTCACTTCAAAGGCAACGGCATACGCACCAGTATTTTTGTGAATCCTGTAGAAAAAATGGTAGAAGCTGCCGCTGCAACCGGTGTTGATAGAATTGAATTATACACAGAGGATTATGCCCATCACTATTCAACCGATAAAGAAAAAGCCATCGCTCCTTATATAATGGCTTCAAAGAAAGCTACTGAAGTTGGTTTGGGTATTAATGCTGGACATGATTTATCACTGGATAATCTCAAGTATTTTAATGATCATATTACAGACCTCAAAGAGGTAAGCATAGGCCATGCCTTGATTTCAGAGAGTCTGTATCTAGGACTAGAGAACGTAGTCAATATGTATAAACACAGGCTTGCATGATTTTACACAGCATTATATTAGGAAAAGGAAAGCCTTTTGTCATCCTCCATGGATTTCTAGGAATGGCAGACAATTGGAAAACATTGGGAACCCAGTGGAGCGAATCTGGATGTGAGGTTCACCTATTGGACCAGCGCAACCACGGTCGCAGTTTCCATAGCGATGAACATAATTATGACGTCATGGCAAAGGATATTAAGGAATATTGTGAGCATCATGACCTTAAAAACATCATCCTTTTGGGACACAGTATGGGCGGTAAGGTCGCGATGCGCACTGCGGTACTTTTTCCAGGACTTATCGATAAACTTATTATTGCAGACATTGCTCCTAAACCCTATGATCCACATCACAGTGACATCATCCATGCGCTAGAATCTGTAGATTTCACGCAGATCAATTCTCGTAAAGATGCGAGCGAGACTGTGGGAAAGACTATTACTGATGTGGGTACGCGACAGTTTTTACTTAAGAGTCTTTATAGAAAGGGCAAGGAAAGTTATGGCTGGCGCTTCAACCTGCCGGTATTATCAAAAGCCCAATCCATGGTGGGCGATCACACGATTATCGACAAGCCCATTGAGATTCCTACCTTGTTTATTCGTGGTGGAAAATCTGGATATATTCTGGATAGCGATAAAGCTGTTATAGAGCACGCTTTCGCGAAAGCGGAACTCAAAACGATCCCTAACGCAGGACACTGGCTGCATGCAGAACAACCAGATGAATTTAACAGACTCGTTGAGAAATTCGTAAAATAAATTTACTATGCTTGCATAATAAGTACGAAATCTCTTGTGTAATATCAATTTAATATTAAATTTGATCCAATATAATCCTTATCTCTTTTTAAACGACTGAATATGAACAAATTAAAAGTTTTTGCTGTGCTTTGTTTGGTATCTGCACTATCTTATGCTGGTGGATATCGTGTAAGCACGCAAAGTAACAAACAACTTGCCATGGGTCACACTGGTGTTGCTGTTGTCAATAGTGCAGACGTGCTATTTTTCAATCCTGCAGGCCTTGTCCATCTAGAAAATAAGCTTAATGTGAGTGTTGGAGGTTTCGGTGTATTTTCTGATGTGAAATACCAAAACTCAGACACGGGTGCTTTTGCCGAAACAGAAAGTCCCGTAGGAACTCCTTTTTATGCTTATGTAAGTTATGCATTGAGCGATAAGTTTGCAGTAGGTTTAGGAATTTATACTCCTTATGGTAGTAACGTTACCTGGCCAACAGACTGGGAAGGTTCACATCTTGTAAACGAAATTGAATTACAAGCAATCTTTATCCAACCAACGATTTCTTACCAACTCTTTGAAAACGTTAGTTTAGGTGTAGGCGCCATGATCGCCATAGGATCGGTTGACTTTAATAGAAATGCTTCCAGATCATTAACTGATGAGCAAGGCAATAGATCAAATGTCGCTATTAGCGATAGTGGTGTTGTTGGTATAGGCTGGAATGCTGGTATCATGTTTACACCAACAGATAATTTATCCATAGGTTTCAACTATCGTTCTCTTATTGATATTGAAAGTGAAGATGGTGAGGCAACATTCTCTAATTTTCCAAACAGCCCATTAGTACCAGCTAACGGTACTCAAGGATTTACTGCAACATTACCATTACCAGCTGAAGCTACTCTAGGAGTTGCTTACTCTTGCGACAAATGGTTGTTTGCATTTGATTATAACAGAGCTTTCTGGAGCGAGTACGAAAACCTAGATATTGTTTTTGAAAATGGTAGCGAGTCCATTAATCCTAGAAATTATAAGGATTCATCTTCTTATAGATTGGGAGTACAATACCTAGCTACAGATGCATTGACACTGCGTGGTGGATGGTACTTTGATGAATCACCGGTTCAATCAGGATTTTTTGCTCCTGAAACACCTCGTAATGATTCAGTTGGATACACGGCAGGTTTATCCTACTCGTTCTCGCCTAGTTTCTCTATTGATGCTTCCTTCTTATACTTAAGATTCAAGGAAATAACAGAGTCCTATGATTTCTATGCAGATCCAGGAGGACAGCCAGCACCGTTTAGAGGTACTTACAAGTCAAGAGCGCTTATTCCAGGAATAGGTATAACATATAGTATGTAATGAAAAAGACAAACATGAAAAATAGAATAAAATATATAGCTCTATTTGCAGCGGCCGCTGTATTTGTAAGCTGTGAAAATGAATTTGATGAGTCCATTGAAGATGGTGGTGTTTACAGCGCTGGTGAGGCAGACTTTTCAAAATTTGTAAGTGTTGGAAACTCGCTAACCTCTGGTTTTGCAGATAACGCTCTCTATATAGAAGGACAGGAAAATTCTTTCCCTAACATTATGGCTCAGCAATTTGAGCTTGTTGGTGGTGGTGAATTCAATCAGCCGCTTGTTAATGATAACATTGGTGGTCTTTTATTTAATGGGAATCAGTTGCCTAATTTTAATACACGATTGGTATTGACTGCAAACGCAATGGGTCCTATAGGTCCATCAAACATTGCTGGAACTCCTAGTACTGATATCGCAAATGTATTTACTGGACCGTTGAATAATTTTGGTGTGCCGGGTGCAAAAAGTTTTCACTTAGGCGCCGCTGGTTATGGTAGTGCTGCAGCCCTACCTAACGCAAACCCATTCTATATACGTTTTGCATCTGCTCCTAACGCGACCATCATAGGTGATGCAGTAGCAGCAAACGGTACTTTCTTTACGTTGTGGATAGGTAATAATGATATCTTGAGTTATGCTACTTCTGGTGGAATAGGAGTTGATCGCAATGCCTCAAATGATGCCGCAAACCTTAACCCAGCAGGTTATGGTTCCAATGACATCACAAACGCAAATGTCTTTGCCAGTGTTTATAGCGATTATGTAACTGCACTTACTTCCAATGGAGCTAAAGGTGCATTGATCAATATTCCTGATGTCACCTCTATTCCGTTCTTTACAACGGTACCATTTGCACCGTTCAGCCCACTGAATCCTGATTTTGCTCCGCAAATCCCAGCACTAAATGCTTTTTATGCAGAATTGAATCAAGCTTTTGCAGCGTTTGGGTACCCAGAAAGAGCAGTGACTTTTTCCATGACGGCTGCAAGTCCAGCAGTTGTATTCGATGAGTCCTTGGATGATATTACACCACAACTTACTGCGGCATTGACTCCACGTTTTGGTCCATTAGCTGGATTGGTGGCTCAACAGTTTGGACAAATTAGACCAGCGACTGCAAGTGATTTAATTACCTTTCCAACGGCTCCGATTTTGGGTCAAACAAACCAAGCTAGATTTGCGCAACTTACAGGCGCAGGTGTTCCTGCTGCAACTGCTGGATTGCTTTCCGCTAATGGGTTGACATTTGCGTTGCAAGATCAAAATACCTTAACACCAGACGAGCAGGCAAGTGTAAGCGCTGCACAAGCTTCCTACAATGCCACTATATCAGGATTAGCACAAGCTAACGGTCTAGCTTTAGTAGATGCCAGAGCTGCCTTGCAAGGTGTTGCTCAAGGTGGTGTTGCCTTCAACGGTGGAGTTTTAACAAGTACATATGCATCTGGTGGTGCTTTCTCACTGGATGGTGTTCACCCAACGCCTAGAGGTTACGCATTCACGGCAAACACAATTATTAATGCCATTAATGCCACTTATGGTTCTACAATACCTACAGTGAACATAGGTCAATACAAATCTGTACAGCCTAGTAACAACGTAGCTCAGTAATTTAAATAACTTTTATAAGCATCCGCTGGGAATCAATTTTCCAGCGGATGTTTTATTTTTATCAAAATCATTTACATGAAATTTATTCTCAACTTATTACTTACAGCAGTTCTGGTAATTCTATTGTCTTACGTTCTTCCAGGAGTATCGATAGATGGTTTTTTAACCGCTGTTTGGGTTGCGCTGGCTTTATCAATTCTCAACTTTATTGTCAAGCCTATATTGGTTGTACTTACTTTACCGGTCACGATCTTGACTCTAGGGATTTTCTTATTGTTCATCAACGCATTTATCATCATGATTGCAGATTGGCTAGTTTCTGGGTTTGATGTAGAAAATGTGTGGTATGCGCTCATCTTTGCATTCCTTCTTGCCATAGCTAGATCAATACTTATCAAAACCACTGACAAAGAAGATTGATCGAGAGAATCGCCGTTTTGATCGCATGCAAATAAAGACTAATTTTGCAGCCCGAATTTAACAGCATAAAAGTCTTTAAATGAATATCAAGCGCACTGACTCAGACGCACTTAATGCTACCATCACTATTGAAGTAGCACAGGCAGATTATAAAGAAAAAGTAGACAAGATTCTTGCAGATTATCGCAAGACAGCCACGATTCCAGGTTTTAGAAAAGGACATGTTCCAGAGAGCCTGATCAATAAAAAATATAGAACACCCATATTGGTTGATGAGATCAATAAAATCATTCAAGAGCAATTGAATGAATATATTACTAAGGAGAAACTCAACATTCTCGGTAATCCACTACCTGTAGAGCAAGAAGAAATTGATTGGTCAAGCGATGATTTCAAATTTGACTTTGAAATAGGCCTGGCGCCAGATTTTGAAGTTGATGTGCAAGGAAAAAAAGCCATTACGCATTATCAGATCAAAACAGATGATGAGACCATCAACAAGCAAATTGATCGTATTAGAACGCAGTATGGTAAGCTGGTAAGTAAAGATGTAGTAGAAGAAGGAGATGAAGTAACTGGAGTCTTCCGTAATGATGATGAAGATATCAATACTGATGCTACTTTTTCCATTGATAAGATCAAAGGAAAAACGAATAGTAAAAAATTCATCGGTTCCAAGAAAGGTGATTCTTTAGAATTGAAGACTAAAGGCCTTTTTGAAGATGATCATGATCTAATGAGCAATCTTAAAATCGAACACGATAAAGCACATGATCTTGACGTTCCCGTAACTTTTGAAATTACGGAAATCAACAAACGCGAGATGGCAGAATTGAATCAAGAGTTCTTTGACAAACTCTTCGGCCCAGATGTGATCAAAAGTGAAGACGAGCTTAGAGAACGTTTGAGAGAAGATGCTAAGAAACAGTTTGCACAACAAACCGATCAAAAGCTACTTACTGACATTACTGAAGGACTTATCGAGAATACAAAATTTGACCTTCCAGCAAATTTCCTAAAGAAGTGGATTGCCAACAACGGCGAGAACGAATTTACTGAAGAAGAAGCTGCGGCAGAATATGAGAAGTCTGAAAAAGGATTGAGATACCAATTGATCGAATCCAGCGTTCTCAAAGCAAACGAAGATCTTCAACTAAAATTTGAGGAACTTAAAGAATATGCCAGCGCACAGATCAGAGAGCAAATGAAGCAGTATGGTCATACTAATGCTACAGATGAAGAAGTAGATCAGGTAGTAGCGCGTATCATGCAAAACCAGGAAGAAGTCAAGAGAATGAGTGAGCAGCTTCAAAATGAGAAAATGCTCAAATTCTTCAAGGACAATGCAAAACTTAAGGTGAAAGAGGTCACTTATGAAGACTTCATAAAAGAGGCCTACGACGCCTAGACGCTCTTTAATCACTATCTTTAGGCGTTGACTTTACAATTAGGTTAACGCCTTTTTCATTCACAAAAAAGTAATATTACGGTTATGGATATAGCTAAGGAATTTGAAAAATTTGCGGTAAAGGATCGTGGTATAAATCCCATGTACTATGATAAAATGGTAGGCAGCATGACGCCCACTAACCTTACACCTAACATTATAGAAGAGCGTCAGATGAACGTTCTCGCCATGGACGTATTTTCCCGTTTGATGATGGATCGCATCATTTTTATGGGAACAGGTGTGAACGACCAGGTCGCTAACATCATACAGGCGCAACTACTTTTTCTAGCCAGCACAGATTCGGCTAAGGATATACAGATATACATCAATTCTCCAGGTGGTAGCGTGTACGCTGGACTGGGAATCTATGACACCATGCAGTTTATCAAGCCAGATGTGGCAACGATATGTACGGGTATGGCTGCCAGTATGGGCGCTGTTTTGTTGTGCGCTGGTGAAAAGGGTAAACGTAGTGCACTACCGCACAGCCGCGTCATGATACACCAGGTATCCAGTGGTGCTCAAGGTCAGGCTTCTGATATTGAGATTGCCATTAAGGAAACCATCAAACTCAAGGAAGAGTTGTACCAGATCATTGCAAAACATTCTGGCAAATCCTACGAACAGATCAATGAAGACAGTGACCGTGATTTCTGGATGCGTGCAGATGAAGCTAAGGAATACGGTATGATCGATGAAGTATTGACAAGAGATAACTAATAGTACCGCGGTTGGTGGTGATCTCGCTTTCGCGAAAGCGAACTAACCCATCAACTATCTAATAATATCAAGTTGTTTTTCAAGCCTTGATACGGTAAAGAAAATTATTTATGAGTAAGGAACAATTAGAATGTAGCTTTTGTGGCCGCAACAAGGCAGAAACCAATCTGCTTATTGCCGGTCTGGATGCACACATTTGTGATCGATGCATTGAACAGGCACACGGTATAGTAATAGAAGATAGCAAGGATGAGGAAAGTGGCGTTTCAAAAGCAGACCTAACACTCAAAAAACCTAAGGCCATCAAGGATTTTCTTGATCAATATATAATTGGTCAGGAATTTACTAAGAAAGTGATGTCAGTGGCGGTTTATAACCACTATAAGAGATTGTTGCAGCCATCCAGCGATGACGATATTGAGATTCAAAAGTCCAATATCATGATGGTAGGTCAAACCGGTACTGGTAAGACCCTTATCGCTAAGACTGTTGCCAAAATGCTTAACGTACCGCTAGCGATCGTTGATGCCACCGTATTGACTGAAGCTGGTTATGTAGGAGAAGATGTTGAGAGTATTCTAACCAGATTGCTACAAGCCGCCGATTATAACCTAGAAAAAGCACAGACCGGAATCGTATTCATCGATGAGATTGATAAGATTGCTCGTAAGAGCGATAACCCATCCATCACGCGTGATGTTTCTGGTGAAGGTGTCCAACAAGGATTATTGAAGTTGTTAGAAGGAACAGTTGTAAACGTGCCGCCCAAAGGTGGCCGTAAGCATCCAGATCAAAAATTCATAGAGGTAAATACAGAGAATATCCTGTTTATTGCTGGTGGTGCCTTTGACGGTATTGAAAAAGTAATACGCAAGCGTTTGAATATGCAGGCTGTAGGTTATGCTGCCATTAAATCAAATGATTTAGTTGCAGATCAGGAAAACATACTACAGTACATCATCCCTAAGGACATTAAGGATTTCGGGATGATACCAGAAATTATCGGTCGTCTTCCTGTGTTAACGCATATGAATCCGTTGGATGCAAATACATTGCGAGCAATTTTAACCGAGCCTAAAAATGCGATCATCAAGCAATATGAAAAGTTGTTTGAAATGGATGGCATTTCCTTCACGATTACTGAAGGTGCTCTGGACTATATAGTTCAAAAGGCCATTGAATACAAACTAGGTGCTCGTGGATTGCGATCTCTATGTGAAGCCATCCTAACAGATGCTATGTTTGATATGCCAGGTGGCGAAGAAAAAGAATTCAAAGTCACAAAACACTACGCCGAATCCAAGCTGGACAAAAGCGGTATTCAAAAACTGAAGGCAGTTTCCTAGAGGAATTCTCACTGATTATTACGAACCGTTGCCATTTGGGAACGGTTTTTTTAATTGATGGTCTTTATGAGGATCATCACCCTATACGGTTTTGAAATTTGGAATTTGGAATTTGGAATTTGGGATTTGAAATTTGGGATTTGGGGTTTGGGGTTTGGGGTTTAAACCTTATCCAGCACAATCTCAAACGTAGTTCCCTGATCAGTTTTGCTCTCCTTGACACGCAGTTTTCCATTGTGATAATCACTGATAATACGTTGTGCTAAAGAAAGTCCTAAACCCCAACCTCGCTTTTTAGTAGTATATCCAGGTGTGAATATTCGTTTCCACAAGCGTTTTGGAATTCCTTTTCCGGTATCTGTGATAGTGACATAGATGCGTTTTGAATCATCCTTTAAGCGCACCGTGATAGCGCCTTTGCCGCGCATGGCATCAATCCCATTTTTAATCAGATTTTCAATCACCCAAGCAAACAACTGCTCGTTGATCATTACGGGAATATTCTTATCAGGAACCTCAATAGTAAACTTGATCAAGTTGGAAGATCTAGATTCTATGTAATCTGCGGCAGTTTTGGTTTGTTCGACTACGTCTAGTTTTTTCAAGGTTGGGATCGATCCTATTTTTGAAAAACGTTCTGTAATCATCTGTAAACGGTTGATGTCCTTATCCATCTCATCCACATAACTGGGATCAATATCAGATTCTCGCAAAATGGCTGTCCAACCTACCAGAGACGATAACGGCGTTCCTATCTGGTGCGCACTTTCTTTGGCCATTCCAGCCCAAAGTTTATTCTGTTCCGCGGCTTTTGTGGATCGATAGAAAAATAGGATTACTGCTCCGAACAGAAACATGATCAACAATAGCGCTAGCGGATAATACTTCAATTTATTGATGATCTCACTATCACCATAATAAGTAGTGTTCAAAACCTTACCCTGATACTTGGTCACGATAGGTTGGTTCTGGCTCGCATATTCTACAATCAATTCCCGCAATCGTGCCGTGTCTCTTAGAACATCTTCTGGAAGATTTCTGGCATTGAGCTCTCCTTTATAATTCTCGCTTATAATTGGAGCGCTATTAGTGTTTCCTGCCACAGTAAAACCTAGTTCACCTATATCTTCCTCTAGGGATTGATTGCTCAAGTCCTTGAGCATGATGGCATATTCCTGCATATTCTTACGCTCAGATTCCTTGAGTTTCTGGAAGAATAGATAGGTATTCCATAAAATGATGGAGGTAATGAAAACGGCAAAAGCGATGATGATCCATCGCAATATATTTCTATTGGAAGTAAAATTCATTAATTGAGCAATCCAGATTATCAGGTTTGGAAACCTAGATTCCAAACTTCAACCTAATAAAAATACGACTATTACTTAAACGCAAGTTTATCCTCAAAAGTACATGCATCTAACACAGATCATATTGCAAACAGTTAGCAGAATCCATACCTTTGAAATCTTGCGGTAAACCTATGACCATTAGACCAGAAGATATCGAGAATCCAGAGCTATACGGCCACCTTGTTGGTGCCGTGCAGCCGCGACCCATTGCTCTGGCAAGTACCGTCGATGGTCAAGGTCGTGTCAATCTATCACCGTTTTCCTTCTTCAACGTCTTCAGCGCAAAGCCTCCTATTCTGGTCTTTTCACCAGTGCGTCGCGGTCGTGATGGAACGGTAAAGGACACATTGAATAATGTCACGGAACATGCAGAGGTTGTCATCAATATTGTCAACTATGATATAGTACAACAAATGTCTCTATCCAGTACAGAATATGAAACTGGAGTAGATGAATTTGTTAAGGCTGGATTAACTGCTGTAAAAAGCGATGTCATTAAACCACCACGAGTGGCAGAAAGTCCCGTACAATTTGAATGCAAAGTCATTGACATCAATGAATTGGGGGAAAATGGCGGTGCCGGCAGCCTGGTTATTTGCGAGGTGGTCTGCATACATATCGATGACCAGATATTAGATGATGAAAACGTCATCGATCCATTCAAAATTGATACCGTCGCGCGCATGGGCGGCAATTGGTATTGCCGTTCCAAGGATGCGATGTTTGAAGTGGCAAAACCCAGCCGCAATCATGGCGTTGGAGTCGATGCACTTCCTGAACATGCTAGAAACAGCGATACACTTACCGGCAACGACTTGGGTAAATTAGGAAACCTACATGAAATACCAGATGATGATGAGGTTCTCGCTTTCGCGAAAGCGGAAAATTTTCAACATCTAGAAACAAAACAAAAACACAGTAAGGCTAAGGAATTGATCGCAAAAAACCAGATCGCCGACGCCTGGAAAATTTTATTATCATAACTATGGAAGTTCAAGGAAAAATCAAACTAATAGGAGAAACCAAAACGTACGGATCAAATGGTTTCCAGAAACGCGAGATGGTCGTCACGACTGAAGAGCAGTATCCACAACCTCTCATGATCGAATTTGTTCAGGACAAAACGAGTCTACTGGATGCCTTCAATGTAGGTGACCCTGTAAAAGTAGGCATCAACTTGCGTGGCCGTGAGTGGCAAAGCCCACAAGGTGAGATCAAATATTTTAATTCCATCACTGGATGGCGCATAGAAAAAATGGGATCCGCAGCACCAGCAGCTGGTGAAGTACCACCATTTGATGAATATGAACCTATCAAAAATTCTAGTGATGAAGATCATGACGATCTTCCTTTCTAAGAACGTCAAGAATTTATAGCAAAGCTGCTTCACATTGAAGTTGCATCTCAAGAAGTCATCATGGTGATTTATCACGATTGGTTTCTAAAAGATGGCAACAGATTTGAAGCAGCTTTTTAGTATACAGTACTTCACAAGATAAAACCTCATGAAGATTTTAGGTAAAGAGCTTGAGTTCCCTGATCCCAGTACCGCAGATTCTCATGGCCTATTGGCGATTGGTGGTGATTTAAGCACTGACCGATTGCTACTAGCCTATCGCTCTGGAATTTTTCCTTGGTACAGTGATGGCGATCCTATTTGCTGGTGGTCGCCAGATCCCAGAATGGTATTTGACCTCAAAGCTCAAAATCCCATAAAGGTCTCCAAATCCCTCAAACAAAGCCGGAGAAATAGAAATTACATCATAAAACAAAACACTTGTTTTGAAGAAGTCATGCGATCCTGCATGGATGTCAAGAGAGGATTACATGACGGTACATGGATCAATGAAGATATGATTGCTGCCTATACGGATCTACACAGAATAGGTGTTGCCAAAAGCATTGAGGTTTTTCATGAGAATAAACTAGTTGGTGGGCTTTATGGTATTGACTTGAAGGACAAAGGAATTTTTTGCGGCGAAAGCATGTTCTCCCACAAAACAGATGCTAGTAAAATAGCGCTATGGCATCTGGTAGAAAAATTACAGCATCAAGGTTATCGTTGTATCGATGCTCAACTTTACAATGACCATCTTTCCAGTCTAGGTGCTGTGGAAATTGACCGCGAGGTGTTCCTTTCCTATCTATAGGCTCACATAGAGTGAAATATTCAAAAATAAAAGTGTTGAAGTCTCTTCAGTAATATCAAACCATCGGTACTGTGCACTGGTTTGTAATTTGAAAGTAGATCCCAACTGCTTACCTATTCCCAATCCAGCACGTTGCTCATATAATGGACGCTGATCATTCTCTGCTATAAATAGGGTTTCCAGATGTCCTGTCATGTAATATTCTGATGGATCTACTACATTTCCATTGAGCGGTATGGAACCTGACAACCTATAACGCCAGCGATGCGTGGTACGGTCACCGCGTATTCTTTGATCCCAGCGCAACCGGTGCGCGAGCTTGATTTGATTGTATTTTTTAGTATGGACATATTGCTCCATAAAACGAACCTCTTCTGGTTGATTCTCATCAAATAATTCTCGATACATGACACCTATTCCTAATTGCGAGTAGAATCCTATCTCATATTGCGCAAACTGTGCGATCTGCATGCTTATAGCTTCTGTGTCATCTTTGATTTGAGTACGCTGTTCCATTGCGGTATTGAAACTCCATCTGGATTCAGGATTCCATGAGATACTCGTCGCTGGTTGAAAGACAACTTGATCAGCCTGACTCATCCCGAGAGCAGGCAATAAGATGATCAAAGCTCTAAAAAAGTAGGAAGTCATAGGCAATTCTCTTTACTTCTCTCATTTGTATCAATGCACCAGCAGCGCTGAATAAAAGCTCTTTTCTTAAGATTTTTCCGTCTTTTTTGAAAGCAGCTATGATTTCAAGGTTTTCAAAATTGCTGGACTTTAATTTTTCCTTGAACTTTTCCATGGTGGATTCAGGTAGATATTGCTCCTGTATTTTTTCTGTACGCCAGCGGCTGGAAATACTGTCCAATTTCAACGAAATGGCGTTCCACAATAATTTATCAACTGATCTTTTTTTTACCTCAACTTCTAGATCCTCAAAGTTTCCGACTACATCAAACTCCATACTGTATCGGTTTCCTGCCTTTTTGAATTTACCTTCAAAACTGATCTTTTCGCCATCGATTTCTTTGTAGTATTTGACCTTACGATCTTCGGATACTTGAGTCACGGCTTCTATAATGGGAAGCGGCAGCGCCTCTTGCTGGATACGTTCTTCTTTTTCGATTTTTATCTTAGAGGATTGCGCTTGTGTGTAGTTCGCTTTCGCGAAAGCGAATACCATCAAAATCCACCAACTAAACTTCATCATACCGGTAACATGTTGTCTCATGATCATTCACCATTCCTGTAGCCTGCATAAAGGCATACATAATGGTGCTGCCTACAAATTTAAAACCCATTTTTTTGAGGTCCTTTGAAAGCTGATCTGAAAGTGGTGTGTTTGCTGGTGCATCCTTGTAACTTTTCCAGTGGTTCGTGATAGGTTGATGATTGACATAGGACCAGACGAATTTTGAAAAACTACCGTGCTTTTGCTGTATTTCCAGAAAAAGTTGAGCGTTGGTGATGATGGATTTGATCTTTAATTTGTTTCTTATAATTCCAGCATTCAGCAACAATTCGTCTTGTTTTTCCTGAGTATAATTAGCGATCTTTTCTACATCAAAATTGTCCAAAGCTGCTCTGTAATTCTCACGCTTTCTTAGAATAGTGATCCAGCTTAAACCAGCCTGCATGGTCTCTAAAATTAAAAACTCAAACAACTCTTGATCATCATATACCGGTACGCCCCATTCCTGATCGTGGTATGCCTGGTATAATGGATCCTGACCGCACCAACCACAACGATGCTTTTTTGCTTCTTTTTCCATGCCATGAAAATACCTTTAATTATATTGAACTTCAATTTAATCATCATGAGATCTTGCGTCGCTTTACTTCAACTTGCATTCATATTTGTGGGCTGCTCCACTTATAGTAAAATTCCTGAATCTCAGGTTAACAATGTCCTTGATAGCTGGCACCAAGCGGCAGCCGAAGCACAATATGATACGTATTTCAACCTCATGTCTAACGACGCCGTTTTCATAGGAACCGATGCCACCGAGAACTGGCAACTAGCGGAATTCAAACGTTTTGCGAAGCCTTATTTTGATGCAGGAAAGGCCTGGTCTTTTACTATGCTTGAGCGCAACGTTTATTCTACTAATGGAGTTACTTATTTTGATGAGCTGTTGGATACCCAAATGGGTATTTGTCGTGGTAGTGGCATTATCAAAGAACAAAACGGTAAACCTGTTATAGCACATTATGTGCTTTCTATCGCAGTACCTAACGAGAATGTTACAAGCCTAACTGAGATGAAGAAAAATTGGGATGATTCTTATATGAAGGAATTAAGAACGAATTAAATTCTTACAAAAAACGGCTGGAGTTAATTACCGACAAATTGAATCAATACTAAAACCGCTCTAAACTCTTATTTTACGCGCGTTCTGGACGGAATAAATTTTTCTTTAACACATTTTAACAGTGTAAAACATCGATTATCGGTGACTGTTAGTTTCCTTTAAACGATTATATCTGTATTTTGACCCATAACGCTACCTACAGTAGAAAAGGGAAAACCGTAAGGCTCTTACAAGAGTATATTTCTTGAACATTGAGCACAGACTTATGAAACTTTTTACCTTAGTTATTCTACTTATTTCTTTCACGGCGGCCGGGCAACTGGGCACCGATGCACCGTGGATGAAAGACATTGCTGTGCAAAAAAGCTCTGGCGAGGTAACTTATGAGCAAGTCAAGTCTGCTGGTGAGCAATACTGGTCTTCACATAATCAAAACGCAAAGGGAAGCGGTTACAAACCATTCCTAAGATGGTTGGAAAGAACCAAACCTTATGTAAAGCAGGATGGAACTATTCAATCTGGTCAAGATGTTGCAGATCAACTCAATGGGTTTATGCAAGCCAAAAATGGTTATGTAGATAAATCAAGATTTAATCCAGTTGGACCTTTCTCTTATGAGAATACAACTTCATGGTCTCCTGGACAAGGCCGAATCAACACGGTAGCAGTTGATCCTAATAATACGAATACGTATTACGTAGGTGCACCATCTGGCGGCTTGTGGAAATCCACTACTGCTGGTCAAAGCTGGACACCACTAACTGATTTTCTTTCACAGATAGGCGTTAGTGCGATCGCAATCGATTCTAACAATTCAAATGTAGTTTATATAGGAACTGGTGATGATGATGCAGGTGATTCCTCAAGTATAGGAATGCTTAAATCCACTAATGGTGGAGCAAGCTTTACTGAAACCGCTCTTACATTCAATGATCCAGGCGCAAACATCAGCGAGATTTACTTAGATCCTTCTAATAGCAATACGGTTTACGTTTCATCAAACATGGGTTTTTATAAGTCCATGAATGCAGGAATGACTATTAAAAGAACTTTTAATGGTAACGTAAAGGATATCAAGATCAACACAGAAGATTCCAGTATAATTTATCTAGCTACTTCTAAGTCCTTTTACAAATCAGAGGATGCAGGAGAAACTTTTAGAGAAATAAAACAAGGCTTACCGTCTGGTATTACTCGTATGGTAATAGGTGTTTCAAAAGCAGATGCTAATGTAGTTTATCTTCTTGCAGTAAATACTGAGAATAGCCTGATGGGAGTTTACAGGTCTACAGATGCTGGTACTTCTTTTGAAAAAAGAGATGCTGGAGTTGATATTTTAGAAAACAAACAAGGTTGGTACAATTTAGCCCTTGAAGTATCACAAACAGATGCAGATGTAATTTATACAGGTGCTCTTAATGTTTGGAAATCTACCAATGGTGGTAGTGATTTCACTCGTGTGAACACCTGGAACAATCCAGAATCGCCTACGTATACGCACGCTGACATTCACCAAATAAGAGAATTCGATGGTGAATTATTCGTTCTTTCTGATGGTGGTATTTATAGAAGTAGTAATGAGGCAACTTCATTTACTGACTTGACTAGTGGTCTTCAAATAGGTCAGTTTTATCGCATCGCTGTTGGTTCCAATTCCAGTAGTAATATCACTGGTGGATTGCAGGATAATGGAGGATTTACACGTAGCGGGAACACCTGGAAAAATTTTCACGGTGCTGATGGTATGGAATCTGGAATTGATCCTAATAACTCAGATGTTCGTTACAGCTTTACACAATTTGGCTTAGGATTATACATTACAAATGATGCTGGATCCATGCAAAAGAAAATCGATGGACCATCAATGGGTAACTGGATCACACCACTTCAAACTACTAGTACCGGTGACATCTATGCGGGTTACAATAAATTGTATAAAGTAGATGGTGATAATTTTACTGCGGTATCATCAAGTTTTACTGGCAATATTGATATTTTGGAAATTGATCCAATTAATGAAAACATCATGTATGTTGCTGTCGATGAGCAGTTATTTAGAAGTACAGATGCTGGTAAAGAATTCACATGGATCAAAGAACTTCCTGGAGAAATCACTGCCATTGAAGTAAATAATAACAATAATAACATTGTCTATATCGCAACTGGATCTGCTTATGGTAAAGTGATGATGAGTAATGATATGGGAGCTGAATTTATCGATATCACTTCTAACTTGCCACAACTTGGAAAGAACACATTGGCTCACCTTGCAAACAGTGCAGATAATGCCTTATTCTTAGGTACTACGGTTGGTATTTTCAAATATCTAGATAACAACAAAACATGGGTCAAATTTTCTAACAATCTACCTAATGTAAATGTTCGCGATATAGAAATTAATCCAGTTGACATGATTATGACTGCTGGTACTTATGGTCGCGGTGTATGGCAGACTACTGTAGAATTTGTGCAGCCTATGGATGACATAAGCATGAAATCAGTTACTAATACTGGTGGTTCTATTGATTGTGGCAGCAACAGCGTTGAGGTATTGTTAGAAAATACAGGAATAAATCCTATCAATGAAGTAACTATTAGTTACTGGATCAACGGTGGCAATAAAGTTACACGCGACTATAGTTTGGAAATCGATGCGCAGGAACAAACCTATTTAACTATTGATGACCTCAACCTAGAACCTGGTTCTTATGCTTTGAGATTAGAAGTTGCAGCTGCAAAGGATGAATTTCTAAGCAATAACTTCAAAACATTGACTATTGTGCAGAATAATTCTGCTAACCTCAATCAGAACTATGGTTTTGAGCAAGATGAAACAATGGTTACTTTGAATGACAAGAGCAGCAATGTTTTATGGGAACGTGGTGTACCTCAAGGTTTGTTATTGAATGCAGCAGCAAGCGGCAAGCAAGTTTATGGAACAAACCTTAATGGTAACTACACAGACCTGACCCAAGCGTACCTCTATACAGGATGCTACGACCTAGCAAACGTTGACACTGCAGAATTTAAATTTGATATGGCTTTTGACCTAGAGCAGGATTGGGACATATTCTACATTCAGTACTCTACAGATAATGGTAGCAACTGGAATCTATTAGGTAATGCAAATGATTCCAACTGGTACAATTCTGACAAGTCAGATCAAGGTAACAACTGTTTTAGCTGTCAAGGTGGACAATGGACAGGAACTAATAGCCAGATGACTACTTACAGTACGTCACTCGATAATCTTGCAGGTCAAGCTAGCGTTGTCTTTAGATTTGTATTTCACTCTGACCAGTCCATAAATCAAGAAGGTGTCGTATTGGATAACGTACAGATAACAGGAAAAACAGCTTCTTCAAATACACCTAAGGAATTGCTATACACGGTATATCCTAACCCGTCAAATGGTGTCTTCAACATCGATTGGAAAATGGATACAGAATACGATTATCAGGTGTCAGATATTACAGGTAAGCAAATCATGCAATCCTCTCTTATCAATAACAAAAAGGAAATTCTTGATCTTACTGGTTTTGCTTCGGGACTATACTTTTTGACCATATCTTCAAGCGGCGATACAACAACACAAAAATTACTTGTGCGTTAGAACACATTTGTTTTACTCTACAATGAAGGGCTTTCTTGTTAGAAAGCCCTTTTTATTTGCAATATGTTTTTGAAGTGGTACGCTTTCGCGAAAGCGGAATTCTCCACCAACTTGAAAAATATTCAGATAGTTAAATCGTTTATATATTGTGCTTACAATTTTTCAAAACACATTACATTTATTACCCTAAAAATCATGACAATGAAAAACCATTGGAGTGCTATGAGATCGATGGTGATCCTAGCTATAGTAATCAGTTTAGCTTCATGCAAGGAAGAACAAGAAACCGAAATCGCAGAAGCAAATTCCTATCCAGGCATCGATTTCACCGCCATGGATACACTCGTTAGTCCTAAAAATGACTTTTACAGATACGTAAATGGAACCTGGGTGGACTCTACAGAAATTCCTGCAGACCAGACCGTTTGGGGTGGTTTCAACAAGTTGAGAAAAGACACAGATGCTGACGTACTTGCCATTCTAAACAAAGCAGAAAATGACGAGAATCTAGATCCATCTTCTGATCAAGCCAAAGCCGTCTACGTCTTTCAATCCATCATGGATACAGAAAATCGCGACAAGACTGGCTACCAGCCATTGCTTCCTTATTTAGATCAAATTGATGCCGTAGAAAACATCAATGAGTTACCTAAGTTGTTGGCAGATCTTTCTGCTTATGGAGTGAACGGATTAGTTTCTTTCTATGTAGGTCCAGATGCTAAGGATACCAACATGAATGTGGCTCAATTAGGTACTGGTAGTTTAGGTATGGATCGTGAATATTATGTAGAGCAGGATGAGGACAGCAAGCAGAAGCTCAAAGAATATGAAAGACATGTAGCACGTATGCTCACACTAACAGGAACAGATGAACTTGCCGCTGGCAAGCAGGCAGCTTCCATAGTGTCCTTTGAAGGTAAGCTAGCAAAACCTATGCTTGATAAAGTAGCAAGTAGAAATCCGCTGCTTTCTTATAATCCTATGCCTAAAGAAAGCTTGAAAAAGCTAGTTCCAGCGATGGATTGGAAAACGTATTTTGATGAGATAGGTGTCAAAGATTTTGATACTATTATCGTCTCTCAGCCAGGTTATTTGAAGGCCATACAACCTATGATCGCACAAAAAAATCTAGCAGTAATCAAGGATTATCTCAAATGGACCATGATTAATCAAGCGGCTGGTAGTCTTTCAACAACGCTGGAAGATGCAAATTGGGATTTTTACAGCAAAACCATGGGTGGTGCTGTAGAACAAGAACCTATGGAAGAACGTGCGCTTGATGTGGTGAATGGTACCGTTGGAGAAGCTTTAGGTAAATTATATGTGGACGAGAAATTCCCTAAAGAAGCAAAAGACAAGGCTCTTGAAATGATAGACTATGTCAAAAAAGCTTATGAAGTACGTATCAATGCACTGGACTGGATGAGCGCTGATACTAAAAAGAAGGCCATTGACAAACTCAATGGGATGACCATCAAAATAGGATATCCAGACAAATGGAAAGACTATAGCGCCATGGAAATTACCAGCCCTGAAAAAGGAGGTACTCTTTTTGACAATATGATGGCCGTGATTCAATGGAATCGTGAGGACAACCTAGACAATTTAGGCGAGCCAGTTGATAAAAGCGAGTGGTTCATGTCACCACAAACAGTAAACGCTTACTACAATCCTTATTACAACGAAATCGTTTTCCCTGCTGCGATCCTACAACCGCCATTCTATGATTACAATGCAGATGCTGCGATCAACTTTGGTGGTATGGGCGCTGTGATAGGACATGAAATCTCTCATGGTTTTGACGATACTGGTGCTCGATTTGATGCCGCTGGTAACATGACCAACTGGTGGACAGATGAGGACAATACAAAATTTGAAGGATTGGGAACTAATCTGGCAGATCAGTACAGCGCTATAGAAGTGATGCCGGAAGTATTTATCAACGGTAAATTCACGTTAGGTGAGAATATTGGTGATCTTGGTGGTGTGAATGCCGCTTATGATGCCTTGGAAATGTGGTTGGAAGATAAGGGCAGACCAGAAAAAGATATTGATGGCTACACGCAGGAACAACGGTTTTTTATAAGCTGGGCAACCGTGTGGCGCACAAAGATGCGTGACGAGGCGCTACAACAACGCATTAAGGGCGATGTGCACTCACCAGGAATGTATCGTGGTTATGTACCACTTCAAAACATACAGGCTTTCTATGAGGCTTTTGATATCAAAGAAGGTGATGGAATGTACGTCAAACCAGAAGATCGCGTGATCATCTGGTAACTATTACAAAAGGCTTCCAAATTGGAAGCCTTTTTTAAGGCATTGCCTATCTTTAAAGCATAACTTATTACTATGAAAAACATATTTGTTTCTATACTGTTGGTCGTTGGGTTCGCTTTCGCGAAAGCGCAATCCTCATCCACCTACATACAAGATAATTACACTAAAACCTCGCAATACATTCCCATGCGTGATGGTACCAAATTGTACACCGTCATCTATGCACCTAAAGACACTTCAAAGAAATATCCCATCATGATGCAACGCACCTGTTACAGTGTGGCGCCTTATGGTGAGGATGAGTTCAAAACTTCATTGGGACCCAATAAATTCATGATGGAAGATGGGTACATTTTTGTTTATCAAGATGTGCGTGGTCGCTGGATGAGTGAAGGAACTTTCAATAACATGACTCCTAATATTCCTGGAAACGACGTCAAGAATACAACCGATATCGACGAGAGTTCTGACACGTATGATACGGTTGACTGGCTCGTAAAGAATCTAAAAAACACCAACAAAAAAGTAGGCCAATGGGGAATTTCCTATCCAGGATTCTACACGGCCGCTGCGCTACCAGATGCGCACCCAGCGTTAGTGGCATCATCACCTCAAGCACCTATTGGTGATTTTTTCTTTGACGACTTTCATCACATGGGCGCCACACTTCAAAGTTATTTGATGGCCTACCCAGTTTTTGGCCATCAAACTGAAGGTCCAACAACTGAAAGCTGGTATACTGATAAATGGGATAACATGAACGCGGCTGGAAATACAAAAGATTCCTATGCCTACAACATGGCTTTAGGCCCACTTAAAAACGTGACTGAAAATATCTATCCAGACAATGAATTCTGGAAGCAAGTAACAGAGCATCCTAACTATGATGAGTTCTGGCAAAAGCGCGCCATAACCAACCATTTTCAAGATGTTAACCATGCAGTTATGACTGTAGGCGGCTGGTTTGATGCAGAGGATTTGTATGGACCACTCACCATCTATAAAAATGTAGAACGCAACAACCCAAAGAACAAGAACAACACCATCGTTATGGGGCCATGGAGCCATGGCAACTGGGCAAGAGAGACTGGAACGCAAATGGTGAACCATATCGTTTTTGGCGATAGCATCTCAACTTTTTACCAGCGTAATATTGAGACACCGTTTTTTGAGCATCATTTAAAAGGAAAAGCAAACCCAAATCTTCCAGAAGCTTACATGTTTGACACAGGTTTGAAGCAATGGGAACAATTTGATGTATGGCCACCTAAGCAGGATCAGATCGTTTTTGGATTTAGTCAAAACGGTAAATTGCTAATGAATAAAGCGGCAGATGAGGATGCTAGTTTTGATTATGTGAGCGATCCCTTGAATCCAGTGCCGTTTAGAAGCGAGATCACACCGGTGACCTTCACGCCACGTGCGTACATGACAGATGACCAGCGTCATGCTTCAAGACGACCAGACGTACTCACTTTCCAGACTGATGTTTTGGAAAATGACACGAGACTTGCTGGCGAGATTCAGGCAAATCTTGAGGTCATTCTACAAGACATTACAGATGCTGATTTTATTGTCAAGGTGATTGACGTCTATCCAGACGATATGAAAAATGATGAAAAGACTCCAGACCACATCACGCTTGCAGGCTATCAACAACTTGTAAGGGCAGAAACCTTTAGAGGTAGATTCAGAAATGATTTTTCAAAGCCTGAGGCTTTTGTAGAAGGTCAAAAAACATCGGTTAACTTTCCGTTGCAGGATGTGTTGCATACCTTCAAAACGGGCCACCGCATCATGATCCAGATTCATAGCACTTGGTTTCCATACATCGATAGAAACCCACAAAAGTATGTGGACAACATTTTTGAAGCCAGCGAGGAAGATTTTACTAAAGGAACGGTCAAAATCTTGGGTTCTAGCGAGGTAAGCGTTGGTAAGAGACCAGAGTTTGAGATTATGAATTCCAGCCCTAAAAACTAAAATGATGAAATCAAAAATTTATATCGTTGCAGTGATGATGTTGGTGAGTTTCGCTTTCGCGAAAGCGCAACAATCCAACCAATTTTCAAATACGCAACACGCGATCATCATGAGTGATGAGGCAACAGCACCCATGCGGGTTTTTAAAATTACCAAAGAATCAGATTCCCTTCTATTGCGCCAGAATAGTATCGCGGTAGATGTCGATCCCAAAGACAAAACGCTACAGCGACTGGTCGATCGTATGTATGCCACCGTGAGGGATAGCATGTCACTGGGCGCTGGAATTGCGGCACCGCAAGTAGGAGTTCTTAAGCGCATCGCCTGGGTGCAACGCTTTGACAAGCCAGAATTTCCTTTTGAGGTGATTTTGAATCCAGTGATTAAACAATACTCCAAGAAAAAACAGGAATGTCGTGAAGGATGTCTGTCCATTCCTGACCGTCGCGACACGCTCAACTCGCGAGCTTATGCGATTCTAGTAGAATATGATACCATGAAGAATGAACACGTTGTTGAAATGGTGGAGGATTTTACCGCAGTGATATTTCAACATGAGATTGATCACCTCAATGGGATTCTTTATTTGGATCATTTAGCCGAAGAGCAACGAGAAGCAGCTGAAAGTAATTAACAAATTATAAAGAAAAGATGTGCACTTCATCGAATTATTATGCCTTTAACTAGGTTTATTTGGATTTATTTAAGATATTAGAGGTCTAATACAAATAATAACATCGTGCAAGCATCAATTCAAAAACCCAATAGCATTATATCTACTTACAGATTTATTAAAGGACTTTGTAAACTTGTGTCACGAACGTTTTTTACGTTTTAGATTTTTGCTTTCAAAATGAAATCCCATCTCGGCCTTACCGGGATGGGATTTTTTATTAGCGCTCATTTCATTTTAAGGGATTGCGTCAATCAGCTTTTTAGTATACTCTTTTTGTGGATTCAAATAGAGTTCATCAGCTTCATTCTCTTCTTCAATTTTACCTTTATTCATCACAATAACGCGGTCGCAAAAATATTTGACAACGCTCAAGTCATGAGAAATAAAGATGTATGAGAAACCCAGATCTTCCTTAAACTCATTCAATAGATTGAGCACCTGAGCCTGAACGCTTATGTCCAGAGCACTCACTGATTCATCACACACAATCAACTCTGGTTCTAGGGCTACTGCTCGAGCAATACCAATGCGCTGACGTTGTCCACCACTAAACTCATGAGGATAACGATTATAATAACCAGCCTCTAGGCCTACACGTTCCAGTAATTTTTCCACGCGATGTCTGCGGTCTTTATCGCTGCTACCTATACCATGCCATTTCATGGGTTCCATGATCGCATCGCCTATTCTAATACGCGGGTTAAGCGAGGCAAAAGGATCCTGAAAAATGATCTGTATTTTTTTGCGCAACTTTCTAAGAGCGTTCGACGAGATCTTACTGATATCATGATCATCAATAAGAATCTGGCCACTGGTTATGGGAAGCAATCCAAGAATCATGTTACCCAACGTACTTTTACCGCAACCGCTTTCCCCAACTAGACCTAAACTTTCTCCTTTATAAAGTTCAAAACTCACCTCGTCGACTGCTCGATAATATTGTTGGGTTTGAAAGAGTTTTTTCTTTAGAGCATAATCTTTGACAACGTTATTTACTTTCAATATCGGTTTGCTATCATATAAAGCTGAATGACGCTCATTTCTTTGAGCATTGGATTCAACCTTGTCAACGATACGCTTTTCCATGAAATCCTTGATGGTAGGCAGTCTCTTTAATCTGCGATCTGTTTCTGGTCTGGCAGCAATAAGAGCTTTGGTATATTGTTCCTGTGGATCATCAAATAGTGATTGAGCTTCATTGGTTTCTACCATACGGCCTTGATACATCACCATAATACGATCTGCTATAGATCTTACAAGCGACAAATCGTGAGAGATGAAAAGAATACTCAATCCATATTCTTGCTGCAGCGATTTGAGCAGTAGCATAATTTCTTTCTGTACCGTAACATCTAGCGCGGTCGTTGGTTCATCTGCAATCAAGATCTTCGGTTTGCAGGCGACGGCCATCGCAATCATCACACGTTGCATTTGACCACCACTAATTTCATGAGGATACTTTTGATAAGTCAGCTCAGGTTGTGGGAGCTTTACTTTATTGAAAAGCTCAAGGACATTATGTTTGCGCTGATTAGAGTTAAGTTGCGTATGAATCTTTAAGATTTCAGCAACTTGTTCACCACAAGTTTTCGTGGGATTGAGCGAGCTCATGGGCTCTTGAAAGATCATGGAGATCTCGCTTCCGCGAAAGCGTGACCATTCACCACGTTCCATCTCCAAAACATCTTTCTCTAGAACTATGGCCTTTTTTGCATCTACCTTAATATGCTTACTATCAAGCAAACCCATCAAAATCTTACTGGCAACCGACTTACCGCTACCCGATTCACCAACTACCGCCAGAATTTCATTCTTGTAAAGCTGGATGTCGATATTATGCAATACTTGAGTATATCTAATGCCATTTTTGAAGGAAAGGTTCAAGCCCTTCACATCAATTTGAAGATTATTTGATGATGATCTGGTCATCCTGCAATAGGTTTTCATTACGTAACTTGAGAACTACTTGCGCCACAGCAATTACATCACGTTCACAATAGCGAGTAATACGTTCTACATCCTTTTCATTATAATAGACATTTCTCACCTGTGAACCATCTATATCATCTTTAGGTGATTCTATTCCTAAAATACGAGTCAGTAATTTCAAACTTGTATAATGCTTATAGTCACCAAATTTCCACAACTCCATCGTATCAAGATGTGGAATTTCCCATGGCTTCTTACCAAATAGATTAAGCTTTGCAGGTAGTTCCAAACCATGGATAATCATGCGCCTGGCGATAAAGGGGAAATCAAATTCCTTTGCATTGTGACCGCAAAGTAGATGCTCACGTCTTGAGAAATGCTCTTCTAGCATTTGAGCAAATTCAATCAATAATTGCTTTTCATCGCCATTATAACTGTGTACTCTTAAGGTTCTACCAGATGATGATTCTCTAAAGAATCCAACAGAAATACAAATGATTTTACCGAATTCTGCCCAGATTCCTGCACGCTCATAGAATTCTGCTGGTGAGAATTCATCACGGCGTTGATATTGAGTTTTTTGAGAAAACAACTCTTGATCTATAGGTTTCAGGTCCTCAAAATTTTCATGTTGAGGAACTGTTTCAATATCCAGAAAAAGGATATTTTCAAGAGTCAGCTTATGAATCATAGTTACATATCTAGTTCACCACCATCATCTTCGTCACCAGGATTGCCATTACCATCATTGTAATTAGCACAATCTGTTTGAATAGAAAGGTTTGCAGGTCTAGGGAAACTTGATTTTGATACCTCAATATTGTCATTAGCATACAATCCTTTCATGTAGGAACCCCAAATAGGCAAAGCCATTGATGCTCCTTGACCATAGGTAATCCCAGGAAAGTGAACGGATCGATCTTCACCGCCAACCCAAACACCACTCACTAGATTGGGAACCATTCCCATAAACCATCCATCACTTTGATTTTGTGTGGTACCCGTTTTTCCTGCGATAGGATTCTTGAGCTCATATGGATAATCGGTTAGGATATTGGCATAAGATTGATTGCCTCTCCAAGCGTCCTGCAGTCTAGCGCCACTACCTTCTTGGACAACTCCTTCCATAAGTTTAACTGTAGTATACGCAACTTCAGGGTTCATTACATCTTTGGAATCTGGCATATATTGATACAAAACAGTTCCGTTTTTATCTTCTATGCTCGTAACTAGGATTGGCTCATTGTAGATGCCACCATTTGCAAAAACTCCATAAGCCGCAACCATTTCGTAAAGGCTCACATCTTCTGTTCCTAAGGCAAGTGCTGGTTGAGCTCTCATATTACTTGTATCAATACCTAACGTTTTTACTCTGTCAATGACCGCTTGCGGTCCTACCTCATCCATCAATCTCGCAGAAACCGTGTTGACAGAATTAGCCAAAGCATTTTTAAGCGTTCTCATTTGACCATATCCACCACTAGAGTTTTTAGGAGTCCAGTCACGCTGGTTCCCATAACGGCCAGCTGGAATGGTGTATTCACCATCACTAAATTTCATACATGGCGAAAACTTCAAAAGATCAATTGCCGTTGCATATAAAAATGGTTTAAACGTTGATCCTGGTTGGCGCTTTCCTTTTTTCACGTGATCAAACTTGAAATGCTGGTGGTTGATACCACCAACCCATGCCTTTACATGACCTGTTTGTGGCTCCATGGACATCATACCTGCCTGTAAAAACTTTTTGTAGTACTTAATACTGTCCAGCGGTGTCATGAGTGTATCGATATCACCTGACCATGAAAACACAGTCATGTCTGTTTTCTCGAGAAAGCTATCCTTGATTTCTTGATCGCTTTTTCCATCAGCTTTGAGTATTCTCCAACGCTCTGACCTGCGCATTGCAGATGCGAGGATTCTGTCCACCTCTTCTTCATTAACGTCTCTAAAAGGTGCTGTTTTTAGGTTTCTGTTTTGATGATCAAATTCGGCTTGAAGGTTTTTCATGTGATCCTGTACCGATTTTTCTGCGATGGCTTGCATGCGGCTATCGATCGTTACATTGACCTTAAGACCATCACGGTAGATGTTGTATTTCTCACCATCTGCAGGATTAGGGTTTTCATCAATCCATTTATCTAGCCAACTTCTCAGATATTCTCTAAAATAGGTGGCCATTCCATCATTATGCGTTTCTGGACTAAAATTGAGTTCAATAGGTTGCTCTCTCAAGCTATCCTTCATAGCCTCAGTCATTTTGTCGTTGCGCACCATTTGTACAAAAACCTGATTGCGACGTTGGAAAGATTTGTCTTTACTTATCTCACGGCGTGGATTGAATTGTCGTGGATTTTTAAGCATCGCCACTATAACCGCGCTTTCTTCTACATTGAGATCTTTGGGCTCTTTTCCAAAGTAAATTCTAGACGCAGACCGCACACCATCTGCGTTGTACAAAAAGGTAATCTGATTCAGGTACTGTGCAATGATTTCTTGTTTGGTATATTGTTTTTCCAGCCTAATGGAAATAATCCATTCCTTGAGCTTTTGACCTATACGGGCCACGATGTTTGTGGCTGGTTTCTCAGTAAAATAATTTTTTGCCAGCTGTTGTGTAATGGTACTCGCACCACCACGCTGTCCCAGAAATACGACCGCTCTCATAGTACCATACCAGTCGATACCGCTATGTTCAAAGAATCGCTCATCTTCAGTTGATACGAGTGCGTCCACCATATTTTGTGGCAGTTCTTCAAAACTTACCGGTGTACGATTGTCTTTGTAGAATTTCCCGAGTGTTATAGCGTCAGATGCAACAATCTCTGTAGCAAGATCTGTATCTGGATTCTCCAGTTTTGTGTGATCTGGTAAGGAGCCGAATACGCCCCAACTGGTTAATATAAATATCAAAACCAGCAATCCTATTGCTAGTCCTACCAATTTCCAGAAAAAGACCACATTTGCCCGTAATTCTTGTTTGCGCGTTGCTTCTTGAGCTTTAGTTGCTGCCATCTTGACTATTTTTTTCAATACTATATCCTACATCCAGCACACCTTCCAGTTGTGGTAATGGTGTTGCACTACCACTTTTTCTCATGGCTTGTTGTAGGGTAAGTTGGTATGTTCCGCTTTCGCGAAAGCGGAATCCCTTCTTATATGTTAACTTATTTTCAACGACATCGCTGCCAGTGCCTAAAAATGCACCTCTCGCATCTGCCATCGCATACTCCAATGTATCTGTAACGATCTTTCCCTGCGGAAATTTCATTTGCGTGATCAACCACAGGTTTTTGAATGCATACGCCTTATTGTTGCGCATATTCAAATATATCTGATAATCGCTGATGGTGTCCACAGGCTCAATCATAAACTCGACTGGTTCATTTGCCGGCCAGGCAGCGCTATCAAAAGAAATGTTGTCTGTCGCCACCAGATTGTCGTCACATCCAGTGATTGCAAACATTACCAGTATAAAAATAGTAAGGCGATGCTGCGGCTTCATCTATTTCTTGTCGTTGTTTGTATTTCCAGGTTTAGGCTTGCGGCTTTTATTCCTGCGAGGTTTGGTGGACTTATTCTGGTTGGAGTTTGGGCTTTTATTGCTTTGCCCATCTGCTTTAACGGCAGGTTTATTGCCCGCTGGAGCTTTCTTCTTATTACGGTTGTTACGTCGCTTTTTACGCTTGCTTTTAGCACCGCTAGATTTGTTATCAAATCTGGTGAGGCTATCCTGACCTACTACATTTTCAAAGCTTACTTTTTCTTCTATAACGAGCTCTCTAGCGTATTCTTCAATACCTGCCACCTTTTCTTTTGCCTTGTTTTTAGCAACGATCTCGTGTACTTGATCTGTAGTCAACGTGTGCCAGTTCATCCACTCGCCGTCGTAGCAGTACCACATCAGGCCTTTGAAGATGTCTACTTTTTGGCAAAGCGCGACTCCTTTATCTGTATAAAGCTTTTGGTTTTGTTTTGGGAAGTTGCTCAGTGCATCCATATATGAGTCCAACTCATAGTTGAGACAGCATTTAAGTTTTCCACACTGTCCTGCTAACTTTTGAGGATTCAAAGAAAGGTTCTGATAACGTGCCGCGCTTGTTGTAACTGATCTAAAATCTGTCAGCCAGGTGCTGCAACATAATTCACGGCCACAGGACCCTATACCGCCCAATCTTGCTGCTTCCTGTCGCAAACCTATCTGCCGCATCTCAATACGCGTACGGAAGGTTCCTGCATATTCCCTGATCAATTCCCTGAAATCCACACGCTGGTCTGCGGTGTAGAAAAAAGTAGCTTTAGAACCATCACCTTGGAATTCAATATCAGAAATCTTCATCTTAAGATTCAATCTGATCGCGATCTCACGTGCTTTGATCTTCATCTCATCCTCACGACCGCGAGCTTCCTTCCATTTATCAATATCATTCTGATTGGCAACGCGGTAAATCTGGAGAACCTCATCGCTATCTAATTTGACGCGCTTGCGTTTCATTTGAACGCGTACCAACTCGCCGGTTAGTGTGACAATGCCCATATCATGGCCAGTAGCGCATTGCGTGGCCACGACATCGCCTATTTTTAATGGTAGATTCTCATGATTGTGAAAGAACTCTTTGCGGCTGTTCTTAAATCTTACTTCAACATAGGGAAACATTTCCTGGCCTTCTGGTAGTTCCATGTTAGCCAGCCAATCAAAAACAGTAAGTTTATTACATCCTGAGGTACCACAGGTACCGTGATTCTTACATCCACCTGGTGCGCTATCACCAGTTCCACAACTATTACAGCTCATTCTCCTATGTTATATATTGAAATCCAATTACTTGAGTAATGGATTGAAAGTATTTGCACTTAACGTAAATATAGGGAATCTGAAAATGGAAATCTAGGGCTGGATTATCAATTTAGGCTGGTTGAATTTCTATGCTATGAAGCCGTGGGTTCAACGTGATTAAGAATATTTAGCTTTGAGACGAAGAATTATTTCGGGATACGTTTTAATGTCTTGAATATACTTTCGGCTTTTCATTCTTTTGATATGTGCCTCAATCTTTTTGGCTAGCATTTTTGATTCACAATCAAATTCAAAGAACAGTTCCCAGTCATCTGCTTTTCCAGTAAATTTTTGCGTAGGCGAATTTTTATGGAAGTCAAGCCTCTTTTTTATTTCTGCAGTTTCACCGATATAATATCGGTCGAGACAATTGGAATAAAGAATGTATACTGTATGAGACATTCAACAATTTAAGAAAGATTGAAAAGTTGTCAATTCTCATTTTTTAAACTTTCGCTTTAAAACACAAAAAAGCCGTTCATCTCTGAACGGCTTTCTGCTCCTCTTCTTGGGCTCGAACCAAGGACTGAGTTATCCCAATTACATTAGGTTTATTAGCTTTTAGATCATTAGGGTATCCGTATTGTGTCTTATTTTAATGTTATTTATTATAATAAAAATAAACGATTTGTCACTAAAAGCTGCTAATTATCTAAGTCTTTCATACCTAAAAAAATGCATGCACCTCCGACAACTAATAGTGATAGAAATACTATGGTATTAGAAGCCGCAAAAGCAAAGGAAACTACTATAATGATTAGTCCAACGATTATCGTGGTATTGTGTGATTTATTACTCATATTTTTTATAGTTATATTTTGAACACTCTCACTGCAGTTGCTTTTTATGATTAAATGTCATACGTAAAACCTAATAATTGCTCCCTTAACAATGATTTATTGTGAGATCTCTAGTCATCAAAAATTTGATTGTAAACATTAGAAGAAACTTTATCAATAAGATTATCTATATCCTCGCTTGATAGTCCTAAATCTTCTTTTTTGGTGGTAAGTGCAAATTTGAACAGCTTGGTAGATTGGTCAATGTGTGATTTGATATCGGAATCGTCTTCTAGTTGAGAATCCAAAACATTATATCCAAACAATACTTCAATTTGATTCATCAAATTAGAATATAACTTATGCGTCATTTCCTTTTTGATGTCTATATCATCATCAGGCTTTGTTTCTCTATCAATATTCTTTTCTTGTTTATTGTTTCTCATCTTATATTATATAAATCTCTCTCAGGCTAAGACAATAATTGTATTGCTTGTTACTAATAATAATCAAAAAAGCCCGATCTGGTTCTTCCTTGATCATCCGTATACCTGTAGAATGTTGGATGATCTTCATCATCATATTGATAATTGATTCTAAAAATATCTTGCGACTGTAAATTTTCTTTGACAATTAAATTGTTAGGGAAAAATACAAACGTATCATCAGGCAGATCACCATAAGCTAAGTTTAATGGTAAACCGTAACTCTTCCAAATTGTATAAAATGGATTTACTTTATCATCAAATGTTAATTCATACCTTGTAGGTTGAGAAGTATCTACCACCCTATTGACTAAAACAGCGATAGGGTTTTCTCCTTGTTCAAACAAAAATTGAAATCTCAGACCATCCAAAATAAATTCTTCTAAACGGTTTTGCTGGTCATAGATAAATTCTAAATCTCCCAAATTAAAAGAGGTGATTTCATCTATATTCAAACCATTATAATTAAAAAAAACAGATGGACTTCGATTACTGTCAGAAATGTAATCATAATTAAAATCTTGAAATGGTAGATTTGTATTGCCTGTTCCCGCAATATAAATGTTTTGAATTCGGTCTGTGCCATCATAATTTACGTGATGGTAGAATGTGGTACCAGCACTGTAAAACCGTGATATTCGATCGTTTTGTAATTGAATATTGAGGTTTCCAAATTGACTTTGAGAAATCGATTTAATAACTTTGAGGTTTGCAGATTGATTACCTCCATTATTTGGATCTTCCATTTCATCTTCTGATGTGCAAGAATATGATAAAATGATGGTAAACAGTATTATTGCAATAATTTTGATTTGTTTCATAATTTGTAATTAGTTAGTTATTTTTTTTCTGATGATTGAAATACAAACAACGCAAATAATTTTGCAGCCTATCTGCAATTTCAAAATTTTATATGCCTGTAAATCTCAATGCCCTAATCAGATATAAGACTATAGATAAGTGTCTAAGAAACACATTAGTTTCATCTGATATGCAGTATTTAATAAAGCAATGCTCAACAGCTTTAAATGAAGCTACAGGAAAGAAAGGTGGCGTTTCTGAAAGAACTATACGAAATGATCTAAGAGTGCTCAGAAGTGATATTTTAAGTTTCAATGCACCTATTGTAGTTAAAAATGGAGTCTATAAATATTCTGACAAAAACTTTTCAATCTTTGAAACTTCTTTCTCTGAAATGGAGTTACTTATCGAAATACAAGGTTTACTTGTAGATGAGTTTCATAATATTTCTAATAGGAATCTTCCAGTATTATTAAGTAGGCTTAATAGCATCACGAATATTGAAGTTGCAAAAGAGTTTTTACCTAAGCCTCTAAATGATAGTAAACCTAAAATACTTCCTAAACGAGTAAGTACCGAAGCTAGTAGTTATGCCTCAAAATTAAATCTCTATTTTAAAAAGATAGATCAGAAACGAGGTTTTTGGAAAAAGTCCAAACCTAAAGGATTGAAATGGGAGTTTGTATTTGACGTTCTTATGAATAATATTTAGCTGTTAGAGTCTTCTATTTCTTACTTTGCTTTTGAATATTCCAAGAAGGTCTAAAATGATTAATAAGCTCTTCTTCAAGCGTGTTTCTAAAAGAATCTGGAGTAATTTTTAAATATTTCATTTTTATAGTATTCCCCTTCGCTATTTCCTTCTGTACATTAGCCAGTTTTGAACCAGTTCTGGGATGCTTTTTGAAAATATGATTGCGTACCCTTGTTTTAAACAAGTACCTTTTGATTTGCCTATATAAACCAACGAAGTTTCTTTGATATCTGTTTCGTAGAGGTATAAGAAGTACACAATCCCTACTCCTTTAATGTTTATTATGGGAGCGCCGTTTGTATTAACTGCATCATTAGAATCCTTTGCAAATTCTACAGCCTTATTTAGCAAAGAACTAAATTCTATTTCTATATTATTAATTGGCGGAGTGATTATAGTGTGTATTTGATTGGGTTTGCGGCACCTCTTTTCTTCGTGTGAGCAATGGTCTTGTTGATATATAGATCTCTTACAACATTTGGTGCAATTTTGCCATTAAATCCCCAACGATTCTGTCTTTTCTTATTTGGAACATGAATGGAGTACCAATCTTCTATTTCAAATACCTCTATAATGATCCCAGAGTACTCAGCTAGTGCGTATTTGATAGTATTTCTTCTATGTGCCGCTATCACCCAAGATTGCTTAGTAGCTTGATAAATAGCATCGCTAGAATTTCCTCTGAAATAATTTTTATTAATATTGATGATAATTGCAGAATGATGAAGTTCATAAAGAGGTTGGGCGTTATGCAACCTTATGATTTCGTCACTAGTCATTAAACCTTTACTTCCTACATGATGTCCACTAGCAATATTGGACAAATCAAAACCTAAATAATTTCCAAAGTCAATCAAAGAAGCTTCTACTTCTAATGCTTCTTTTCTATTGAGTCCATGCCTGACAATAATATGATTGACCTCTAGACCTAAGTCTTTAATCTTTCTAATTGTATCTAGTTTCAGACTTTCATCTCTTGTTCTTAAAGCATCATTCTTGTGGTCAAACACTCTATTACTTGAACCCATTCCTATATAAAAAGGTGCATTTGTTTCAGGATGAATTAGCACATATACGTAGTGCCCTAAATGCTCTATTGATTTATTGTCAAACATAAATATTGATCATGGTAAATTTTCTTCAAGACAGGAAACGTTCAATCTCAAAGCGTTGAAAATCATTCAACGTTTTTAAATATTCCTGAAAGTTTTCATTTGAAGTTAGATTATTGTTTTCGTCAAATTTTAGGTTTGTTAATTGCTTGTCTTTAGTCAAACGGTCTATAAGACCTATCGTCAACCCGAATTTAGTAAGCTCTATTTTTTCTTCATTAGTAGTGCCGTACACATATTCATTATATTCATCTTTGGATATGAAATTAAAATCATAAAGAAATACTATAAGCTTATTCAATTTGAAGCTTATAAAGTCATCTTCAATCTTCAATTTCACAATGGCATAATTGACTAATTCTTCATCATTTTTTACTTTTAAGTTAATTGCTACCTTGGAATTATTAAGCTCATTAAAGTATTTGTTAGATTGATAAGTTTGCTCGCCGTAAGTTGTGCCTATGTAGTAAATATGGTCTTCAGAGTTTTCTGAATTTTTTCTAGATTTAAGGTAGTTGAAAACGATTTGTATATTCTCTTTTAAAGACTTTTTTCTATTCTCAATATGTGTGTGGTAGTAGTTTCTTGCGCTCTCTTCATTTAATCTAAAAAACTCGTAATCAATTATAAAATTATCTTTGTCAGCAAAGTCCTTAATAAATACGGTGAAAATTTTATCAAGAATATTTTTACTATTCCAATCAGGACTTAGATAGATTAAATTATTAATAGATTGAAGGATTTTATCAACTAGAAAATCTAGGTCGTTATAAAAAATACTAAAGCTATTCTCTATAAAATATTGTTTTAATATTTCCTCAGGGGTAAGGTTTTCTTTTATTAAAAAATCTTCATACTCTATGAGCTTGATAACTTTATCGCGTTTCTTTTGCTGTGCATCTTTGTCAGAATCTTTGATTGATTCAATGTCAAACTTATTCAAAACAGGGTTATCAATTATATCACTAAAGGTTCTATTCCTTAGGAGTTTGATTTTATTGAACATTTTTAAAGCATTATTTCCATGCATGTTGTATAATTTGTTATTTACAAAGTATACACTAGGCAATAGCTTAGCGAGGTTATTTCCCTTTTTAAAAATCTCATTTAATCTATTAACACGACCAATTAAATTAGTAAGTTCTTTACCTCCCAAACCTCTTGTATTAAAGATATATAAATTGTCTACAGGCAAATTCATGCCTTCAAGAATGACCGAGTTAGCAACAACATAATTTATATCGTGTATTTCTTTAAATTTCTTCTCTAAGTATTCTTTTATTAAGTCCGGAAGTTTTCCATGAAGATAAATTATACCCTTTTTTAATAGAGGTACACAATAGAATTTTTCATGGACTTCGTCTTTCAGAATGGCTATAATTTCCTTTAAATAATTGTTCTCTTTATCATTAACAATTCCCGCTAAGTTTTTGGCTAAATCTTCAATATGAACTGGTCTGTAGTTATATAGAAAATTTTTACTTTTTGAAGTTTTTTGAATAAGATCAAAATGGTTTTCAAAATTAGATAGAAAAAGACCAGTATTGTTATCATTTATAAAAAACCTATTGTGTTTTAGGAGTTTGTTTTCAAGAGAAAATTCAAAAATTTCAGGAGATTTAATGTTGAAATTAATGGTGTGAGAATTAATCTCTTGCTCAGAATTAATTTTTAAGCTGTTAACGGTATCAATAAGTGGAGAGAGGTATACAATTTTACAGCTTTCTTTTCTATTCTTATTAAGTCTAATCAATCTAGCCAATAACAAACTTCTATTATCTTTTTTAAAGATATTGTGAGCTTCATCAATGATCAACGAGTCATAGGCTATTGCAGCAGATTTTAAAAGCCTTAAAGCTCGCTCTTGAGTAAATATAGCGATGAAATTATCTTCATCTTTGTACATCTCATTATGCATCAACACCCTGTATCCTAAGTTTGCATCTCTAATCATTTTATAGGTCTGCATCAAAAGTGATTTTGTAGGTACTATTATTGCAATTTTCTGCTTTTGTTCTAATGAACTAATGTATTCTACAATTACTGAACTTTTCCCAAACGAAGTAGGGGCTAAAAAACTCTTCTCTTGAGAATTGTCATGAACAAATTGGATTCTCTCAGTATTTTGTTCAAATGTTTCAACATACTTTGAATGTGCATCTACTACTTTCTCATAATCCAAAAGTTTTAACCCAACCACAAAATCTCTAAAACTAGTTTCTCCTATTAGATTATTTTTCAAAATAGTATCAGTAATAGGAAAAAAACCAAACTCAACTGAAAAATCATAGAGAGGTTTATAATCTTGAAAATTTAAAGAATATTTTAGTACTATATAATATGCAAAATCAGCGAAGCTTTTATTTCTCCGATCATTATTGTACCGATCAAGAAAAATAAGTGCACATGATAAAATATAGCTTTTTTCAACTTCGCTTAAATCTTGATCTAGAGTAAGTTTTGATATTACTTCTTTAAAAAAAGTATTTCCTTTGACAAGTGCAGTAAACGTAGACTTTTCACTTGATAACATACTACCGCTTTAAATAATCTAAAAGGTGCATTGTCGATTTTTTATTTAAGCAAATCACAATTATGCTCTTATAGTTTTTATCCTCCAAATATTTAATGATTTCTTGTTTCAACTCATCTGTATTTATTTCATTCCAACTGTCTTCCAAGAAGATTGTTGAAGAAATCATGAGGTCAAAATCTTTTATCTCTCCGAAGCTTTTTTCCGTGTACAATTCAGATAGCGCACTAAGTTTCTTCAAAAGAGTGTTTTTAGTAGCAACTGCTCCTAAGCTAGCATGATTGTATGCATTCTCCCAAGGGTTATTTTGAGAATCAACTCCCTCAACTTTCTTTTTAATACCATTGTAGCCAATACTAATTATTTCTTTGTGCGTTTTATCAATTTGGGTTGTTGATTTGCTCTCTAGGATCCAATCTTTATCCCCTTTGGAATAGTAACCATCAAACCCTTTTTTCATGGAGTTTTCCTCTAAATTGAAATATAAAAACTCTTGTTTATAATCTTGACTATTTAAAAAGAGATGTATAAAGAATTCTGATACAGAGCCTTGTAATAAATTAGATTGACCTTTAGCTTCTAGATAATTAATAAACTCTGTTTTCACACTAGAAAGTTTGATGTCTCTATTTCCCCTACATATGGTGATTAATTTGTCATCAATATATTCAGCAAAATCATCCTCAATATTTTCAATATTTATGGAGTACCCAATAATTTTATCTGAGATCTTAATTTCGAGGTAATTAATTGGGTTATTTGTCATAATCTACAAATTCTTTACAACCCCAATTATACTCTTAGCCGTATAACAATCCTCAACCTCTTTGGTTTGAAAAACCATGAAATAGCTGAATTGATTTCCAGCTGCTTTATCCCATGCTTGTCCTAGCCTATTTTTATCACGGCTGTCATCATTGTCACGATCATCTCCTTTTGTTTCAATTAAGATGACATGATCACTTTTTGTGTAGACTATAAAATCAGGGTAGTGATTGGAACTGAAACCATTCAGGAAAAAACCCTTGCCTCTGTCCAAATTTCGGTGCCAAAACAACACGTTATTCATGGATTGGATGTCTGTGATCATATCACGCTCAAAGTTGTTCATATGCCCTTCTAATTGATACAAGGACTTTGCAATTGAGGTGCTGGTTCTTAATGGGGTGATGCTCTCTGGTAATTCAAATCTTGTATCTGTAAATATCTGCCTGATCGCTATTCCATGTTTGAACTGGATTTTTGAATATTCACTGGTCAAATTATTGATGTGATCTCTTATACTCCTAACATAATTAATGTCATTGGTAATCACATCTTGAATTTGCTGCTTTTCAAGACTATTAAAAATTCTTGATACGTAGGCTTGTAGATCCTGCTCTGGGATAGGATACATATCTCCTAATCTAGAAACTATATGATAAGTCACATCTTTAATCTGAGAAGCTTTAGGCTTAGCTAGGATATTTTCCAGTAAAATACTTTTCGTTCTGGTCTGCATCTTACCTACCTCAACCGATTTTTTCTCTTCGTTGAAATCAATAGTTCTTATGTCTGCTGTGATCTCGTCAAAGTTTACATTAGAATCTTGCGCAGTCAAGTTAAATCCTGTTAGCAGTTTTTCCTTTTGCAATAGAGTATCATAGCTGGCAGCTTCTTCAAATAGTACGCTTTGTACATCTGAATCGTGTTCTTGTTTCAAATAAAATTGCGGTAGTTTTAAATTTGACAATACTTCCTTGTATTGGTCAATGACCTTATAAGTCTTTGGTTTCTTTCCCATAACCTGTGTCATTAATGCGGTATCATCATCTACCTCAGTATTTTTTACAATTGTTTCAAATGCTTTTCCTTCGGTTTTTGCTTTGCCAGTTATGTAACTTACTATTTCAGGCTGATTCTGCTCTAGACTTTCTAGAGTTACCTTTTCATCAGGATCAAAAGTTATATCTGATACAGCAAAATCATCATCACTCACAGGTTTATTATGTGTGGAATCCCCAAAAAGATCTTCCTGCAATACTTCATTCTCTGTTTTCTCCTCTTCTGGTGCTTCTTCTGCATAATAATCATCCCGTGAGAAACCAGACTCCTGTAATCCCTCCACTATGTTATCAAGGGTTTCATTGAATTTTGCAGATGCTGTTAAGACAAAAGATAGATTTAATAATGCATTTTGATGTTTGGTAACATAGGGCTGTCGTAAAACCCTACCTAAAATTTGCTCTACCTCAACTGGACTGGATTTATCTGCTAATGATGCCAGTATATACGCATTAGGACAATCCCAACCCTCTTTTAAAGCATTTACGGTTATAATGTACCTAACAGGACAGTTTCTAGATGTTAGGTCTATATCCTTTAATTCATCTATACCACTGACCTTGATCTTGATCTGTTCTTCGGGTATGCGTAGCTTAACTAGGTTGTCCTTGATCTTCTGAAACGTGGTATTGTTCTTACCCTTAATATTACTTTGGGCTTGGAATAATATGATTGGTCTTATATATCGACCTGTGACCTTTTCTTCTTCCTGTGCATGAAGCTCCAATTTTCGTTGCAGGTGTAAGGCACTAGTAATTACCTCTTCTTTACGATTGTGATTGTAGACTACTACTGGTAGTTTTACCATGTGCTCCTTTTTGAGCTCAATAGCATTTACAAAACTTATAATATTACTATTAGACTTAGGTGTAGCGGTTAAATCTAAAACCAGTGAAGGATTGAGGTTATTAAGCATTTCAACACTCAAATCACTCTCTGCATTATGGCTTTCGTCTACTATGACTACTGGATTTAGACTACGGATTACATTGATTAATGCTGTCTCATCTGTGTCTGGTAGCACAAGGTTTTTATCTATTACGCTTTCGCGAAAGCTTTCATAGGCTCCATTTTCTTGATACACTTTCCTGTCATCTTTCTTACGGCTATTGATCCTAAGACTGCTGAAGTTGAAAACAAAAATATTGAGCTGCTCCGCAACTGATGATGGGTTAAAGTTGGCACCTTGTAATAAGCTCTCCTTATCATAAACCTCAACCCGACCATTGAATAAGGTATTGAGCTTTTCACGGTAAGGATGTGAAGGGTTAGAAAGGTTATTATAGGTCTGCTGCAAAAGATTAGACCATGGAACCAACCAAATCACAGCTTTGGGATTCCCACGGCTCATGTGCTTATTGATCGTATGCAACGCATTACAGGCAATGAACGTCTTACCACCCGCAGTAGGAACCTTTATGGCAATATGTGTAGCTCCTGTGACATTATCTTTATAGGGTCTCATTCCCTTGAACGAACCATCTATCTGTGGCGAATATGGACCTACTTTATCTTCCCAAAAAGAATTGTAGGCAGCACTAGGCTTATCCTTTTCTTGCAGATACTGCAAAAACAATTCTAGATCCTTAATGACTTTTTGCTGGTAGGGTTTTAATTCCATCTAACCTAAAGTTTTCTTTATCACTTTCAGATCCTGTTCACTCATTAAAACGAATGCTCCAATCAAAATTCTCAAAGATGTTAACATCATGAATTTCTCATCTTTTAAAGTCGGGTAGACTTCTTTCCCTAAATCATTTATATCATTAGCAAGAATTGACATCAACAAATCTTTTCCTCTATGGTCTGCAACTCTGAGTCCGTCTATTCCCTCTATCATTAAAGGCTCAACCTGATATGCCACATTATAAACGAGCTGTCCTATAGTTCTCAGCTCCTCACTATTTTTTGCGCTATGGACATTAATCATTTGTAGAAGAATTTCACCTACCAAGTGTTTCTGCGAATTTGTCATGTTTTTTATTAAATTTTAGAATCTGCTTATATCTCGTGGTATTTTCTTGAATATGATATGGTACTTATCCATCATCTTTTTGTCTAACAAACAGTTATCAGCATAGATAATGTACTGATCCGCTTTGGTCTGTATTTTTCTTAAAAAATCCATGTCTAATGTAGTTATTGCCTTTTTAATGTAAAAGAAGTAATAAGCCACCTCTTCTTTTTTACCTAATGAGAATTTCTCTGTGGTGGGTTGATAAGGTGTTTTGGTTTCAGAGTACCAAACGTATTCTAAAATCTTTTCTTCAGCTACGTTCTCATTGAGTAAATTGTCTTCGTTGAATAAGGGATCACCTAATTCATAATAGCTAAAATCACCACCTGTGCCTTCCGTTTTTTTAGTCCCAGACCCATAACCATCAATAACCCTTTTTACGCGTTCTGCTGTGATATCTTGAGCATAGTCTTCCATTTCCACAAGAATAAATTTACGATTACCGTCATCTTCTTTATTAAGATTCAACACTGCATGAGCTGTTGTTCCTGATCCTGCGAAGGAGTCTAAAATGATTGAATCATTTCTAGTAGCAATATTTAATATTCCTTCTATAAACTGAAATGGCTTTGGAGTATCGAAAGGACTCTTTCCAAAAATTTCTTTAAGCGTTTTATTAGCTTTTCTCGTAGAGCCAAATTTATTTGCAAACCAAATAGTTTCTGGCGGTCTGCCAGATTGATCTTTTAAATATATTTTTCTTGTGATGGAAGTTTCTTCCTCATTAAAAAAGATTTCTCCCGTTTTAATCTTGCTTGCCATCGTGGACTTACTCCATCGCCAACCTTTTTCGGGCGGTTTAATAACCTTACCGCTGGGAGTTTGAAGGTCATAAATTAAATTAGGTCTATAAAGAGCATTACGAACATCTCCAGTTCTCCACATTCCTTTTGAATCGTTGTCAGAATTACTGTAGGACTTGTTGTCTTCATCGGTTCTCTCAAATAAGCCTAATTCAAACGAATTTGATCGCTGGTATACCAACGTATGATTATGGTGAACAGAAAATTTACCGGTATAGCCTTTTGGCTGAATGGAATGTTGCCAAATTATATCATTCAAAAAATTATTTGCTCCAAATATTTCGTCACAAATTAATTTTAAGAATGAATGAGCAGTATCATCAATAGATATAAATATGGCACCATTTGAAGAGAGCAGTTTGTGCAATAACTTCAACCTTGGATACATCATGCATAACCACTTATCATGTCTAGACAAATCCTCACCTTCTTTTCCAACCACCTCTCCTAGCCATTTCTTCAACCTAGGATGACTAACATTGTCATTATAAACCCAGTTCTCATTACCCGTATTGTAAGGTGGATCAATATAGATACAGTCTACCTTACCTTCATATTCGGGCAACAGACTTTTTAATGCTTCTAAATTATCTCCGTGAATTATTTTATTCTCACTAGATCCATCTTTAGACTCTTTGCCATCTATATACGTGTATTGTTTCTCTAAAGTCCTGAATGGTACATCTTGATGATGGTTGACGACCTTTTCTTTTCCTATCCAGTTGAGTGTTGGCATTTACTATTTGATTATTTGTTGATTTTAATAGGGCTTTAAAAATACCTTTTGTGTGGTGGTAATCCTATTGCATTTTTAGATTTTATGAAATAGGTTTACTTTCAGCTGAAATTTCATCCATGAAGAAAATTTACTTGTTGCTTGCTCTTTTGACTATTAGTAATGTTGCTTTAGCTCAATATGGCTCTAGCCAGAAACCTTATTGTAGTGAGCTTATCAATTACGCAAAGAAAAATTATGACTCTAGGGATAGCCCTACGGTTTTAATGTCTTCAATGTTGGCAAAAGTGGAACGCTATAAGATCGATGGCGCCTCTGTTGTTATAGCTTACATCAAAAAGAATGATTTTGATTTTAATGGAACACCCTATATTTTCTGTGACATTAGTGATGAGCGTTGGAGGGCTTTTAAGAATGAAGCTATTTATGGCTCATGGGGAGAATCTTTTCATAAATACATAAGAGACTATTTGTGTGATTGCCAATAAACGGGTCTTATGAGTGCTATTTTAAGGTTTTCTATTATTTTTTGATATAGTCTATCTTTTTTTCATAGCCTCAGAACTCCCAATATGACTGGAAACTATTATTTTTTAATATAGCTGTGGTTAGAAAAGTGGCATTATATTATTTTTTGATAGAGTCTATATGTTTTTTTGATAGCCCTTCAAGAGGTAGGTAGGGTAAGTATATTCTAAGGTTTCATTTGGTCAAATACCCAATTGATCACCTTCTCTAAATATAAGCTGGACTTTCATATCAATTTCTAGATCATCACTAATATTATATCTTGAATTAACTTCTTCATTCCACCTGTCTAGTAATAGCAAAGCCATGAAGGTTAGCTTTTGCTTGCCAGCAAAACTATATCTAACAGATTGTAATATGAATTCAAAAAAATCACTCGCACCAGGCATAGTTCTTTGTTCGGCTGACGCTTTCATCAAATAATTGAATCTTTTGGCTGTTTTTATCTCTTTCAGAATTTTCCTGAATTTACGTTCTCCAATTTCATTACGATAATAACTAATATATTCTACTGCAGCTGTTGACATACTATTTGTTTTATTGATTTTTTAAATATAAAATAAATAGCCCCATTAACTTAATAATAGGGCTATTAGCATTACTGCTCGAATTTTCAAACAGTTCTTTTGGTAGAACTTCTCTCTCCTCTGCAAACCCTTGCTATGCAGGATTTACTTATGCCGCTTGATCTACTAGCTTCTGCAATGGATTTAAACTCATTAATTCAGTTCCCATCAAGATCGAGTTGTATTACTTTTTTCCTTCTCCTATCATTTGGAGGTAGTAAAACCTCAACCTCATCATAGCTTCATAAATAACCTGCATACTCATTGTTCACTGACAAGGCAGCTCTTGATATAGCTTGTTTACTTGCACGACAGTTCATTGCAGCATTAGTTAGATCAGGAAACTCGTTTATCAATTGACGTGATCCGATGTCATATTGATACACGGTCTTTTTAAACCCGCCGCCTTCATCTGAATTATATCCGTCAACTTTTGAATTGTATTTCTGAATCCAGTACTTTTCTTTTTTAGCTAATTCATTTATAGACTCTGCTGTATCTATGGTTTGCCATTTGAAAGCCTCAGGTCCTAAAGTCCTGATAGCCTCATACAGTTTACCTACTTGACCTCGAGCTGCTCTTTCTAGGTGGTCTAGTTGCCTTTCTCTTATGGATTTTGTTGTTGCTCCAATGTAAACTTTTCGATTCGTCACTTTGGTTACTTTGTAGATTATGTGATTTTTATTCTTCATCTTTAAAATATTTGGCATATCATACTATCCGACATGGGTATTGATGCCTAAGTTTTTAATAGTTTCATTCATGACTTCAATTACTTTAGATTCATTTGATTTTTTACAATACAACGCATCATAAACGTAGAGGACATATATATTTAAAACATTAAGCTTACGGATTACTTCAGTCATAATCTCAACTTCTTTTTTGAACAACATTCTAGATGTTATTTTATAATCTATTTGATGCTTTTGTCTAATAATATTCGCAAGCATTATAGGCTCTCTCATTTTATAATACTCATATAGTGGACTTTGCTTCATCAGAAAATGTTTCTTGTTGAAAAAAGATAAGTGTTCAATTTTTACTTTATCTCTTGGCATTTTTAAATCATTTGAAACTTCCTCATGACTTATGTAGGTATTGCTACCACCATAAATATGTTTTGCTATGTTAGGATGCAGTGCTTTATAATCTAACTCTACTACAGGTTCTTCATCTATAGTAATCATTTGCCTGATTCATGATGGCATTAAATTAAAACTATCTACTACTCTACCACCAGACTTTGAACTTCCAATTTTTGGAATGATATATCCTAACTTAGTTAGATAATTAAATTGTTTGATATTGTCTTCAACAAAAGATCTTTCTTCTTGATTTGAATAATATTCTTTCGATTTACCTTTTAGGCGAGTTAGCAATTTACCTTTTTTGTTGCGGTGTTTTTGCTTTTCTAATACCTTTCCTTGTGCTTCAATTTCAATTTCATTGGGTAATGAGATTTTAGCATATGTGTGAATTAAATTTTTACAAATAACGTTATCAGTAGCTGCACTCAAATCTTTTAAGAAATGATTTCTTCTTTGTTCAATGTTTTTATAAAATTTCAACTTGTAAGTAGATAGTCTATTCGTTTTTCTAGAAATATGCAACCTATAAAGTTTAGAATAGTTATTCTGTAAATAACTATCTCTTCCTTCTTTATTTTTTAAGCACTCTATTACTGGTTCAGTTTTTTTGGTACTGTATAATAACGCATTTATAACATGCTTGTAAACATATGTATTATCATTGCCTTTTCTAAATTGTTGATTCATAACTTTAGAAGATAAACTTTTCCATTGTTCATGCTCTTCATAAAACACAGTATAAGTTAAGGCTGATGACAAAATCAAACATTTTTCTATAGCTAGATTGATATTTTTATCAATCTTTTTTAAGACCTTTTTTGGTAGTCTACTAATATGCCTTTTTATTCCTTGAGGTAATTGCAAAATATCTCCTTGATGAAAAAACATCGGTAAAGTGACATCATTATCAACATCTTGTGAAGGGGCTAAATCTCTTCAATCCTTATTATACATAAGGGTTTCAATGTTTTTTAATTTTCTATTTCTATCAGTAACATTATTGATAGTAGATTGATTATTATTAGTATTATTAATTAATAAATTAAGTTTAATCATTTTTTTCTAATTTTATTTTTTCGGTAGATATCCTAATCATGGATATTCTGATTATTCAGTATATTACTGGTTCTGAATAAGTTTCAAATGGAAAATTTTGGTCAGTAGTATTTTAACCAATTAGAAATATTATAAGAATTAATGAAGGTGGAATACGATCGTAAACACTGGTAAGTCAATAATTGAACATTCTTTAAGAAAAAGAAAATTTTCATTATATGGGCAGTAAAAATAAATAAATCCATAGCATATTTTTTATGGATTTGGTTCGACAATAATTTGTCTGTAATATGCATTGTGCATATTATAATATAAACTAATATTTGGATTTTACAAGTAAATTTGATTATTTTTTTTGTTTCAATTAAATTTATCGTTTTTAATATTTTACAATAAAGCACTACAAACACCTTTAATGGTGTGGTAGTGCTGAATTGCACATATCTAGCTAGTCGTTTTCAGTGGTTTTATTGATAAAGCAGAAACCGGCTCAAAAGTTTGCATCAAAATACAGCATAACTGCTACTAAACGATCTATATAATATCAAAGTGGAAATAGTGGTATGCTAGTCCTGAAATTATATAAACGGTAATTAAATCTTTGGTGACCTTCACGGATGAAACCACCAAGATTTGGTTTGACGAATACAAGCCTATTGGCTTAATAACTTGTACACGAAAAGGGCAAATTAGCTCCACTAATCTATTCGTTTTAGCCACAATCAGAATGGTATTAGGGGAGCTGTATTTCAATATTTTAGCAATCTGTTCATCCGTCATTTTGGTGATAAAGGCTATGTATATTTAATCTAGGTACCAACTAGGAGTACCTGTTTCCATGCTCTTTCCCAGG